>JAQBPL010000220.1 GCA_028287545.1 Vulcanimicrobiota bacterium
AGCCGCCGAAATGCACCATGGCGGCGCCGGTCGGCAGCAGCAGCAGGTAGCACGGGTTCGCGATCCGGTCGTCGATGAACTTGACCCCGCGCAGGGCGAACGTCGCGAACTCCGGTTGCATCTTCGAGCGCGCGATCCACACGCCGTACGTCAGGTTCGCGCCAAGCGCGGTGATCGCGAGGAGGACGTGCAGCAGTTTGAGGCTGAGGTAGAGCGCGCTCATCGCGCTACGTCCGAACGGGCGCCGGGTAGGCGGCGACCGACCGGTGACCTTCGGCGTCGACGCTGCGCACGCCGAAGAGCCAGTTGTCCTTCGAGAAGTGCAGCGTCGTCGCGTTGACGTTGCCGACGTCCTCGACGCTGGTCCAGGTCGGGTCGGTCGTCGACCGGCGGAGAATTTCGTAGCGCACAGCGCGCGGGACGGCGTTCCAGGTGAGCGCCGTGTCGTTGGTGAGCGCCTTCGTGAGCACGGAGACCTTCGGCGAGGCGGGCGCGAGCGCGAGGGTCGCAAGCGAGGCGACGTTGTAGCGCGTCACCTTCGCGAGATAGTCGAAATCGACGTACTGCAGCAGGTCGCCGTACTGCACGCCGTTCTCGACGCGCACGTCCTGGTGCTGGTGGTTGAAGTTCTCCACCGGCTCGACGTAGCGGATCGCCGGGAAGCCTTCCGCATTGAACGATTCGTGATCGCCGCCGCGCAAGAAACGGTCCGCGCGATACACGAGCATGCCGTGCAGGCCGGTCGGGTACGCATCGCCGGTCTCCTTCGCGAAGCGCGCCAGCTCGCGCGAGGGCGAGTCGTTCTCGCCGCCGATCACGTTGACGCGCGCCGGGTCGGTGCCGGGCGGCAGCGCTTCGGAGAAGATGCGCACGACGTCGTCGCGCTTCACGCCGTCGTCGCCGACCGACGCGCCGATGATGTCGTTGTTGAGGTCGCCCTGCACGTCCACGTGCGCGTCCTTGAGCGTCTTGGCGAAATGCGCGCTTCCGAACAGCCCCTGTTCCTCGGAGTCGAAGCAGGCGAAGATCACGGTCGCGTGCAGCGGGACGCCGGCGAGCACGCGCGCCGCTTCGACCACCGCGGCGGTGGCGGACCCGTTGTCGTCGGCACCCGGCGCGTCGTGCACCCCGTCGTCGTTGTTGGAATTGCGCGAGTCGTAATGACTCGACATCACGTAGGTGCGGCCGGTCGGGTCGTCGCCCTTGAGCGTCGCGACCACGGAGGAGATCACCACGTCGCGCGGGACGCGCTTCTTCGGATCCGCCGGCTGCGCGTACGAGTCGAGCGCGACCGTCATCCGGCCGCCGCTGCCGCGCGCGGCGGCGCGGAACCGTTCGAGCAGGTACGCGCGCGCCGCGAAGACGCCGCGTTTCGGCCCCGCCCCTTCGGAGAACGTCGAGCGGGTGCCGAACGCGACCAGGCGTTCGTCGGTGGCGCGCAGTTCGGCGGCGGAGATCTTCGCGAGCGAAGCGGTGATCGCCGGGTCGAGCGGCGGCGCTGGAACCTGCGCGACGGCGCCGGCGGAGGAGCACAGCAAGAGTGCGCTCGCGGCAAGGAGCGAACGGATGGGACGCATCCCCGCGGGTACCGCGCGAACGGCGGCCGGGCCTTCCGCCTGCGGGGCCCGGCGTCCCCGACGCCGTAGGTCCGGGAGATGCCCACCTATACGAAGCCCAGCGGCGAAGAGTTGACGACCCTCGCCGCCGAGGCGAAGACCGCCCTCGCCCGGATCACGACGCCCAAAGGCGAGATCGTCTTCAAATTCTATCCGAACGAAGCGCCGCTGCACTCGGCGGCGTTCATTAAGCTCGCGCGCGCCGGCTTCTACGACGGCTTGACGTTTCACCGCGTCGAGCCCGGCTTCGTGATCCAAGGCGGCGACCCGGTCGGCAACGGCACGGGCGGCCCGGGCTACACGCTGGACGCGGAGTTCAACGAACTCCCGCATCTCAAGGGGACGGTCGCGATGGCCCGCAGTTCGAACCCGAACTCGGCCGGCAGCCAGTTCTACATCTGCCTCGAGGATGCGCCGTTCTTGAACCGCCAGTACACGGTGTTCGGCCACGTCGTCGAAGGACAGTCGGTGGTCGATTCGATCCGTCCCGGCGATGCGATGGTGCAGGTCGCCATCGAGGACGCACCGGCGACCTGATCGTTCTCGACGAGGCGGAGGTCGAGCGGCGGCTGGGCGCGCTCGACCTGCCGGAACTCATGACGGCGACGCTGCGCGCCGCCGCGGCCGGTGACGGCGGCGGTCCGGTGCGCGCGGCGCTGACGACCGCCGAAGGCGTTTGGCTGGCGGCGATGCCGGCCTGGAGCGGGACGCCGCGTCCGTCGCTCGGCGCGAAGCTGGTGGTGGCGATTCCGGGCAACGCCGCGCGCGGCTTGCCGACGCACCGCGCCGTCGTCGTGCTGCTCGATCCGGCGACCGGCGCCCCGACCGCGTGGGTCGAAGCGGAAGCGCTCACCCGAGCGCGCACCGCGGCGGTCTCGGTCGTCGCGACGCGCCGGCTCGCGCGGAAGGCGAAGGGACGTCATGCGATCCTCGGCGCGGGTGCGCAAGGGTCCGCGCATCTCGACGCGTTCGCACGCGCCGGACTGCTGCAGCAGTTGGCGGTGTGGTCGCGCGATCGCGACCGCGCGCAGCGGCTCGTCGTGGCGGCGCGCGCGCTCGGCATCGCCGCGCGACTCGCCCAGACCGCCGGCGACGCGGTGCGCGGTGCCGACGTCATCACGACCTGCACCGGAAGTGCCGAACCGCTCTTCGACGCCGCGTCGATCGCCGACGGCGCGCACGTCAACGCGATCGGCGCATGTGTCGCAGACAAACGCGAACTCCCCGGCCGGCTCATCGGCCAATCGACGCTTGTCGTCGACGACGCCGCGGCCGCGCGCGCGGAGGCCGGCGACGTCCTGCTCGCCGTCGCCGAAGGCACCGCCGCGTGGGAGGGCGTCGTCTCGCTGGGCGAGGTACTGCTCGGACGAGCGACGCCGCGTACGGGACGCGTCTCCGTCTTCGTGTCACTCGGACTCGGCGTCGAAGACGTGGCTACCGCAGCCGCGCTCGTCGGCTCGTAACGCGACCGCCTACGTTAGCAACTCTCTTCGCCGTCGATCTCTCTACAGTTCAGGGTCGAGCCGGTATTCGTTACGATCTGTGCGAGAAGGCGATAGAGGTTTGCTCGATCTGCCGGGTCCAGTCCGGCGAGAAGGCGTTCCTCCGTTTGAGCGACGCAGTTCTCCGCATCCGCAAGTCGCGCGGCCCCGAGGGAGCTGAGCTCGACGATGTGACGTCGACGATCGTTCGGATCACGCCGTCGCGACACGAGTTCTGCGGCTTCCAATTCGTTCAGAAGACCGACGAGCTGAGCAGCATCCGTATGGACCGCTTCGCCAAGGGCTTGCTGGGTTAAAGCCCCTTGCCTCAGCGCCGCAAGCGCGGCGACGTGTCGCGGCTTTATGCCCGTCTGCCGCAGGTCTTCCGTGATGATCTTCGTCGCACTCCGTCCCAGCGCGGCCACCAGCATCCCTATCGTCAGATTCGCTGGAAGGCCCGCCTCAGTAGCACGCACGGACAACATCATATCACGCAATCTAGAATTGACTAAGGTAAATGATTGTGTATACTCAACGATATATCCCTGTCAACAATCTCGTTCCTGTGTCGTCGTCCTAGAAAGGGCCAGACGTGCGAATCTTCACCTGGGTGCTCTGCGTCCTCATCGCGATCGCATTCTTATCTGCGGCCCTTTTCAAGTTCATCGCGTCGCCGATGGAGGTTCAAGCGTTCAACCTCTTCGGTTTGCCGATCTGGTTCATGTACGTGATCGCCGTTGTCGAGGTCGTCTCGGGGGTAGGCGTTCTGATTCCGCGATATGCCTCGATTGCGGCCGTTCTGGCAGCGTGCAACATGCTTGGAGCGCTTACGATGCACCTGACGCACGGTCAGACGGCGGCCGCGTCGGTGCCGCTCGTGCTGCTGCTCGCCTCAATCGCCGTGGTATTCTTACGCGGCGGTATCCGGCAATTCGCGTTCGGCAATTCCATGGCTGAAAGTCGGACAACGCCGCGTTCCTAGGCGCGCGGTCAGCCCGCTTTTCGCAGCGCCGCATCGACGCGGCGGGTGATCGCGGCGATCCCGTCGTTCGCGGCGCCGTTGTCGCGCACGTTTCGGGTGAGGACGACGATGACGTACGGGACGTCGCCGAACGGGTCGACGATCCCCGCGTCGTTGCGCGTGCCGTCGATCTCGCCGGTCTTGTGCGCGCACGGGGTGCCGCGGGGCAAGCCGCGCACGATCTTGGTGGCGTCGTCGTTGCCGAGCATCACGCCGATCATCGCGCGGCAGCTGCTCGGCGAGGCGATCGTCGGAATCCCTTCACGCGCGCCGCGCTCGATCTCGAAGAGGAGGCTGGCGACGTCGGCGGGCGTGACGACGTTCTCGCTGCGTTTCCAGGCCGGGACGACGTCGGCGAAGTGCCGTGCGAGCCGCGACGACGTCATCCCGGCCGTCTGCATCGCGGCATTGATCGCACCGATGCCGAACGCGGTGATGAGCGTGTTCGAGGCGGCGTTGTCGCTGACGTGGATCATCGCCTTGACGAGCGCGTCGAGCGACCACGCGCGTCCGGCGGGTGAGCCCGCCAGGACGTCTGATCCCCCGATCAGATCTTCGGCGCGCGTGCGGACGAGATCGCGCGGATGCGCCGTGCCGGCATCGTACGCGCGGTAGACGGTCGCCATGATCCCGAGCTTGATCACCGACGCCGCGGGAAACCGTTCGTGAGCGTGCAGCTTCGCGATCGCCGGCCCGTTGCCCATCGTGCGCACCACGAGTCCGGTTGCGCCCGGGATGCCGCGCGCGATGCGGGTCAAGTCGAGCGCGCGCTGCGCGCTTGCCGCTCGCCCGAACGCGCCCGCGGCGAGAGCGCCCGCCACGAACGCGCCGCGCTTCATCGCGGAACCTGCTCCATGAGAAATGCCGCGAGGCGCGTGCCCATCTCGTGCAGGCGCGGCGCCATCCACGCGAACTGTGCCGGGCACGTCATCTCGCCGAATTCGATGAGCATCTTCTCCGGTGCGTCGACCTTGCGAAAGCCGTAGTAGTGGTGTTCGTTGACGGTGAAGTTCTCCCCAACGAAGCGAAAGGGAAACCAGGCGCGGTACTTTTGTTCCCACGCGTCGACGAACGAGCGGCTCGTCGTCTCCGGAAAGCCGAGCGAAGCGCCGCTCCCGCAGGGCTGCGCGCCGTCGAAGTGGATGAACACGGCGGCGCGCGCGGCGTCGCGGCCGTCATAGTCCGCCGGCCGCCGCAGCACGGTGTAGCCCGCCGCGCGCAGGGCGCTCGTCGCCTCGTCGGCAACGATCACCGTCCACTCGCGTTCCTGCGCGCCTTGGGCGCCCGTCCCAAGGTTGCACGCCGTCACGTGGTGCGGCGCGCAGCTCGCCGGCCGGCCCTCGTGCCCGGCCTGGATCAGCACGTCGCCTTCCTCGGCGCCGGCAGGCGCGGTCGCCGCGAACGAGGCGTACGCGAAAAATAGGAGCAGTGCGGGAAGGCGCATCGTGGGCCGGTAATCCCCGCACCCGATGGCCAGTCCTCTCGTACCGAGCGACCTTCTTCGCATCGTCCTCGTCTCCGACCCACAAATTGCTCCCGACGGCGCGGCCGTGTACTACCGGCGAACCTGGCAAGACGCCGAGGCCGACGAAGCGCGCGGCGCGATCCATCGGGTCGACCGCAACGGCACCGATCGTCCGTTCACCCGCGGCACCAACGATCGGCTGCCCCGCATCGCGCCGGACGGCTCCGCGCTGGCCTTCGTTGCGGATCGCGACGACGCCGCGCGCGCCTTCGTGCTGCCGCTGACCGGCGGCGAGGCGATCCCGCTCGGCGCCGGCTACGGAAAGATCACCGCGCTCGCATGGTCGCCGGATTCCCGGCAGCTCGCGTTCGTCGCGACGGCCGAGCACGATCCGGCGAGCGCGCGCGCCTACCTCGATGAGAAGAGCGGCGCGCGTCACATCCGGATGCTGCCATTCAAGAGCGATTCCGAAGGCATGTTCGACGGCGTCCGCAAGCATCTCTACGTCGTCGATGCGGCGGGCGGAGAGGCGCGCCGGCTCACGACGGGCGATTTCGACGTCAACGGCCCGGCGTGGTCGCCGGACGGAACGCGCATCGCATTCACCGCGCGGATCGACGCGCCGGAGATGTCGACGGCGATCGCGGACCTATGCGTGGTCGACGTCGCGAGCGGAACGTTCACGCAGCTCACCCAGTCGACCGGACCGCTCTCGGCGCCGGCCTTCTCGCGCGACGGGCGCGAGATCGCAGTGGTCGGGCACGAGCACGGCGACGACGGCGGCGGCCGCTTCGACGAAGAGCTGCTGATCATCTCCGCGCAGGGCGGCGCGCTGCGGTCGCTCTCGGCCGGCCTTGGCCGCACGGTCGGCGATGCGCTGGCCGGCGACCTGCGCAGCGGACACAACCCGGTCGCGCCGACCTGGACGGCTGCGGATCGCGAGATCCTCATGACGGTCTGCGACGACGGAGCCACCGTGCTGCGCGCGTTCGCGCGCGACGGCAGCGGAACGCGCGTCGTCTGCAGCGGCGAACGCCAGATCTTCGGCTTCTCGCTCGCCGCCGACGGCTCGATCGCGATCGCGTACTCCACGCCGACGGTCCCCAATGAGATCGCGCTGGTCGAACCCTACGGCGCCGAACGTGTGCTGACCCAGACCAATCCCTGGCTGGCGGAGAAAATCGTCGTCGCGCCGCGACGCTACCGTCCGCGCGCAGCCGACGGCACGGTGCTCGACGCGTGGCTGATCGCGCCGGCGCAATCGCGCGAGGCGCGCCCGCCGCTGGTGCTCGAAGTGCACGGCGGACCGCACGGCGCGTACGGCGCGACGTTCTTTCTGGAATTCCAAGTGCTCGCCGCGCAAGGCTGTGCCGTTGCGTACGGCAATCCGCGCGGATCGCAGTCGTACGGTCACGCGTATGCCGACGCGATCCTCGGCGACTGGGGCGGCATCGACGCGGCCGACGTTCTCACGATCCTCGACGGCGCGCTCGAGCAGGGAACGTTCGACACCGCGCGCATCGGCGCCGCCGGCGGATCGTACGGCGGCTTCATGACGAGCTGGCTGCTCGGGCACAGCGACCGCTTCGCGGCCGGGGTGTCGATGCGGGCGGTGAACGACTTCGTCAGCATGGTCGGCGCCTCCGACCTCGGCTGGTTCCTCGAACGCGAACTGAACGCGCACTTCGCCGACGACGCCGGGCAGCGGCTCTTCGACGGTTCGCCGATGCGCGCGGCGAAGGCGATCGCCGTGCCGCTGCTGGTCGAACACAGCGAACGCGACTTCCGCTGCCCGATCGATCAAGCCGAACAGCTCTTCACGATCCTGCGCCGCATGGGACGGCTCTCGACCGAGTTCGTGCGCTTCGCCGACACCGGACACGAACTCTCGCGCAGCGGCAAGCCGCGCAGCCGCGTGCTCCGGCTGCGCGCGATCGCGCACTGGTTCATCCGGCATCTCCGTCCGCTCGGCGTGGAGGCTCAGCCGGACGAGGCCGGCGCGCTGTTCCGTCCGGTTCCGGGTGAGCCCGACCTCTAGCGTCGAGGTGGGCGGCGCGGTTACCGCTCGTCGCGCAGCGAGGCGCGAATCGCGTTGACCAGTTCGGGACCGGCGGTATGTCCGTGACTCGAGACGGCGTGTTCGGTTGCGGCTTTGACGACCTCATCCTCGGTCCCGGCGATCGTCAGCGAGCAATTGGTCTCACTGGGGAATTCGCGACAGTCGACGATTTTTCTCACAGAAGTTTGCATGTGAAGTGCCTCCCCTTGCGGTTGTGGAATTTTCGGATCGGCGTTCGACGTTACGCCTTCTTCGCGTAGTTGGTGGCTCCGAACCAGTCGACGACGACGGCCGGCTCGTCGCCGATCACCCAAGCATCGTGACCCTTCGGCAGCGATGTGATGTCCCCGGGACCGGCGATGAACTCGGTGCCGTCGTCCATCCGGATGCCGAGCTTCCCGGACACGTGATATTGAAAGTGCGGCGCTTCGCAACTCGACGTTTTCGCAAGCGGCTGCACGTCGGTCGACCATCGCCAACCGGGGCGGAAGACCAAGCGCCCGACCTCTGCGCCGCCGACGTCGAGGATTTCGGCTCGGCCGTTTGGGAACTCGCGCACCTCATCGGGCTTCGCGAACGTCTTGTGTTCGGTTCTCTGCTCGAGGCTCTGCATCGCATGCTCCTTTGCGCGTCGCCGCGAGAGGACGCGGCGAGGCTTGGTGCGGCGAACTCCGGAGCGTCAGTCCCTGCTGGGACGCGCTGTCCAGACAACTCCCTACTAGTAGGAGTATATCTACTAGTAGGTCAAAGTCAAGCAAAATGACGGCGAAAAAAAGTGGTCGTCCCCCGGCTGCCGAGACGCCGGCGACGCAGCGGATTCTCGATGTCGCGGAGCAATGCGCGCAGACGCGGGGATTCAACGGCTTCAGCTATGCCGACGTTGCGGAAAAGCTGCTCTGCACGAAGGCTAGCCTCCACTATCATTTCCCTTCGAAGGCGGATCTCGGTCGCGCGTTGATCGAGCGATATCACCGCGTGTTCATGCAAGCACTCGAAGCGATCGATCGGCAGGCGCACGACGCGCGCGAGAAGCTGCGGCGCTACGCCGGGCTGTACGACTCGGTCATGCGCAACGATCGGATGTGCCTGTGCGGCATGTTCGCGGCCGAATTCGCCACGCTCCCCGCTCCAATGCAGGACGAACTGCGGCTCTTCTTCGACGCGAACGAGGTATGGCTCGCGGTGGTGCTCCAAGACGGTCGTCGAGCCGGCGAACTCGCCTTTCTGGGATCGGCGAAACAGCGGGCGCGCAGCGTCCTCGGGGCGCTCGAGGGTGCCATGCTCGTGGCGCGCGCGTACGGAGACGGCCGTCGTTTTCAGTCCGCGGCGAAACAGGTCTTGGCGGACCTGGGCGTCGAGCGGGCCGTCGAATCGGACCTGCAGTCGCGGCCGGCGGTGGACGGCGTGCGGGCGAACCTCGGCTGACGCTGCGCCGGCAAGAAGAAGCCCCGGCACGAAGCGCGTACAGGGAGGGATGCGCCGTCGTTTCCCCGTCGCGGTTCTGGCCGTGCTGTTCGCCACCCCGCTGTTCTCGACGGGCGGCGCCGTTGCGGGCGGCTCGCACGCCGTCGATCCGGCGCTGTATGGCGGTCTGCGCTGGCGCAACATCGGCCCGTTCCGCGGCGGACGCGCCGTCGCGGTGAGCGGCGTTGCGGGCGATGCGCGCACGTTCTATCTCGGCGCGGTCGGCGGCGGCGTGTGGAAGAGCGGGAACGCCGGACGGTCGTGGACCCCGATCATGGACGCCGAGCCGGTCGCATCGATCGGCGCGATCGCGGTTGCCCCCAGCGATCCCTCGACGGTGTACGTCGGCAGCGGTGAAGCCGACATGCGATCCGACATCGTCCACGGCAACGGGATGTATCGTTCGAACGATGCGGGGACGACGTGGACGCGCATCGGTTTGACCGACTCGCGCCAGATCGGCCGGATTCTGGTCGATCCGCACGATCCGAAGATCCTGCTCGTCGCGGCGCTGGGCCACGCCTACGGGCCCAGCGACATGCGCGGCGTCTACCGTTCGACCGACGGCGGAGCGACCTGGACGCGCACGCTGTTCCGCGACCGCGACACCGGGGCGATCGACCTCGCGGCCGATCCGTCGATGCGCGTGATCTACGCGTCGCTGTGGCAGACGCGGCGCCCGCCGTGGAGCGTGTATCTGCCCTCGCGCGGCCCCGGTTCGTCGCTCTGGAAATCGACCGACGGCGGCGTCACGTGGGCGCGCGTCGAGGGCGGCGGCTTTCCGGCGGAACGGCTGGGCAAGATTGGCCTCGCGGTCGCGCCGAGCACGCCGGACCGCGTCTACGCGATCGTCGACGCGAAGGACGGCGGCCTCTACCGCAGCGACGACGCGGGCGCGACGTGGAAGCGCACGGCGAAAGACGTGCGCCTCTGGGAGCGCGGCTGGTATTTCTGCCATGTGAGCGTCGATCCCAAGAACGCCGATCGCGTGTACGTCTCAGACACGGCACTGTACCGTTCGACCGACGGCGGCACGTCGTTCACCGCGATCAAAGGCTCGCCCGACGGCGACGATTTCCATCAGCTGTGGATCGACCCGAACGATCCGGCCCGGATGGTGCTCGGCAGCGATCAAGGTGCGACGGTGAGCGTCGACGGCGCGGCGACGTGGTCGTCGTGGTTCAACCAGCCCACCGGGCAGTTCTATCACGTCGCGGTCGACGACGCGCGGCCATACCGTGTGTACGGCGCGCAGCAGGACAACGGCGCCGCGGCGATCGTCTCGCGCAGCACGCATCGCGGCATCGACGAGCGCGACTGGCGCCCGATCACCGCCGGCGGCGAGAGCGGCACGATCGTGCCGGATCCGCGCGACCGCGAGGCGATCTTCGGACGCGACGGCTACGGCGTCAGCCGCGAAGATCTGCGCGCCGCGCAGACGCGCGCGCTCTCGCCGGTGCTCGGGCGCGCCGGAATCTGGCGGACCGAGTGGACGATGCCGATCGCATTCGGCCGCGACGGCGCGCTCTACGTCTCGAACCAGCGCGTCTGGCGCAGCCGCGACCGCGGCGCGCACTGGACGGCGATCTCGGGCGACCTCACCCGCACGGCGCCGGCGATTCCGCCGACCCTCGATCCCGCCACGGCGCGTGACACCGACGGCGAAGCCTCACGCGGCGTCGTCTACGCGCTCGCACCGTCGCCGCGCAACGCGCAGCTGCTGTGGGCCGGGACCGACGACGGACTCGTTCATCGCACGGCCGACGGCGGCCGCACGTGGCGCGACGTCACGCCGCGTGGCGCAGGAGCATGGCAGCACGTCGCGGCGATCGACGCGTCGCATTTCGACGACGCGACGGCATACGTCGCGATCGACAAGCATCGGCTCGACGACGACCGTCCCTCGATCGCGGTGACGCACGATGCGGGCCGCACCTGGCGCGCAGCGGTCGCGGGTCTCCCCGACGGCAACGTCAACGTCGTTCGCGAAGATCCCGTGCAGCGCGGGCTCTTGTACGCGGGCACTGAGACGGGAGTCTTCGTCTCGTTCGACGGCGGCGCGTCGTGGAGTTCGCTGCGCGCGAACATGCCGGTCGTCTCGGTGCGCGACATCGCGGTGCACGACGGCGACCTGGTCATCGCAACGCACGGCCGCGCATTCTGGATCCTCGATGAGATCGGTCCGCTGCGTCAACTCGCCGCCGATGCGTCGGGGAGCGCGCGGTTGTTCGCGCCGCGCGACGCGGTTCGCTATCGGCCCTACGGCGACGAAGGCGAAGCGGTGCCGCCGGAACTCTCGCGCGGTGAAAACCCGCCGTACGGCGCGATGCTCCACTACGTCGTGCCGCACGGCGCGAACGGCCCCGTAACGCTCGCCGTCCTCGACGCGCGCGGCAGCGTGCTGCGCCGGTGGTCGAGCGCCGAGCGGCCCAAGGTCACCGACGCGAGCGACGTCGCCTACCCGGCGTACTGGATCGCGCCGAATCCGGTCCCGCCGGGCGAACCCGGGATGCACCGTTTCGCTTGGGACTTCCGCATCGCCGGCGGCGACGACGCACCGTTCGCCCCGCCGGGCCGGTACCGCGTCCGTCTGGCGCTCGACGGCAGAACCTACGAGCAGCCGCTCGTGGTTCGCCGGCCGCCGCACGTCGCGGCGAGCGATGCCGACCTCGTCGCGCAATACGCGCTCGCGCATGCGGTCTATGACCTGCGCGGACGGCTGCGCGCCGCGATCACCGCCTCCGACGCGCTGCGCAAGAAGCCGAACGCGAATGCCGGGCGCATCGCGGCGATCGCCGGAGGGCCGCCGAGTGACAGCGAACGAGCCACCGGCCGCATCGACACGCTACGCGCCGTCTCACGCGCCCTCGGCGACCTTCAAGACGCGATCGAAAGCGCCGACACCGCACCAACCCCAACGGAACACGCCGCCTGGGCAACACTGCGCCCAACGGCCGAACGCCTACTCCAACGCTGGAGCACGATGTCGCGGATATAGGCGCGATGTGAACCCGTCAGCCCGAGCGCCCGATAAAGGCTCGAGGGGCCCTTGAGCCGGGCCTTAGCCGAGGAACTGCGCGATCGCCGGATTCGCGCGCAGTGCGGCGAGTTCGTCTTCGGTCGGCAGCTGCGGGCGGTCGCGCTCGATCGGGACCAGGCAGAGAAACCCGAGCGGCGCGTCGGCGGCGGCGCGGAATTGATGCCAGGTCAGCGGCGGGACGCGGCAGAGGTCGTGCTCGCCGATCTCGCGCACCTCGTCGCCGATCAGGCACGTGCCGCGCCCGCGCAAGATCAGCACCGCGTGGACGTGTTCGTGGCGCTCGAGCGTGCTGTAGCCGCCCGGAGCAACCTCGAAATACCGCAGCTGGCAGCCATGCTCGGCTTCTTCGAAGAGCACTTGCCGGGTGATGCTCCGGAACGGCGCCGTCGCTTCGTCCTTGTAGGCGAGCACCTCGACGTCGTCCCAGCCAAAGGCCTCGTCGCCGGGGCGGAAGCTACGCGTGTGCGCCGATTGCTGCAGATCCATGTCCGGCTACTTTCGCGACGTACTCGCGCGTTCGCTCCAAGAGCGCATCGCGCGCGATGAGCAAGTTGCCGCCGATCAGCAGCATCGTGTCGGACCCGTAGAAATCGAGCATCTCGTCGACGCGTTCGAGCGACATCCCGCCGGCGGGGACCGGCAGGGCGGGGCGGAGACCGCCCCACGGCGCGCGGGCAGCCTGCGCCAGCGCCGCGCACTCCTCGCGCGGATACGCGAAGCGGCCGCCGTAGTTGGTGAAGATCGGCGCATCCGCACCGAACAGGCGGAACAGCCGCCCGAACAGCAGCTCCGGTGCGATGCGCCCGCCCGCGGCCGACGGATGCGCGAGGTAGACGAAGTCGGGGAACTCGTCGACCAGTTCGACGAACGCCGGCAACCCGATCAGCATCGGCGCGACGAGGACGACGCGCACGCCCGCGTCGCGGGCGAACTGCGCGCGTTCGCGCAGCACGCGCGGCGTTCCCGAGAGGTTCGGCGCGTAGCACGCAGGCTTGCCGGTGGTCTGCACCGCCTCGGCGACGGCGCGCTGACACGCGACGACGCGTTCGCCGAACCGCGAGGACGGTTGATCGACGATGCCGTGATCGTCTTTGATGATGTCGACGCCGGCCAGCGCGAAGGTGTGGCACATACGGGCCAACTCCGCGGTCGGCAGGCCTTGCGGCTTCATCGCGGTGCTCGTCAACGCGCGGCCGGGCGCGTCGAGGAGCGCGCGGATCCCGGCGATTCCGTGACGCGGACCGACGAACCGCGCGAGCAGCGCCGGCGGAAGGTCGAGCCCGACGAAGCGCACGTTCTCCCAGAGCGAACAGTTGCCGAAGAGCATGTTCATCAGCTGCGCGGGCTCGCCGCCGGTCGTCTCCACCGCGATCGCGACATCGACGCGATAGCGATCCTCGGCGACCGCCGTGACGGCGGTGACGCGGGCGACGATCTCGTCGAGCACACGCTGGTCGGCGATCGCCGCGAGCGGACACTCGACGCTCTGTTCGAGCGCGAGCGCCTGCGCGCGCTCGTCGATGCGGTCCGCCGTGGAATCGATCATGTAGGTCGCGGTCAGCCAGGCCATGCCCGACGACCCTTCCGGGCGCTCACCGCTAGCTCCCGGTCCCCTGGTAGCGGTCGATCCCGACGCGCCAGAAGGCGTACCCCGCGGCGACGCAGAGCGCGCCGACGAGCGGCGTCAGCAGGCCGACCGCCGGGTTCAGGTGCAGTCCGTCCTCGCTCTTGTGCAGCAGGTACGTCGCCGGAAAGTAGTTCATGAACGCGAACGGCAAGGCGAACGTCAAGGCGATGCGCACGCCGCGCTGGTAGATCGAGATCGGATAGCGCGAGAACTCCTGTTCGAGCGACATGAAGACCCAGCGCAGCGAGTCGATGCGGGTGAACCAGAACGAAGCGGTCGCGATCGCGAGGTTGACGCCGAAGTCGATCAGCGCGCCGCCGATCGCCACGAACGGCACGTACAGCACGAAGATCCAATCGACGCGCACCCCCGCAAACGCGGTCGCGACGCAGAAACAGATCACGGCGAGGATCAGTTCGTCCGGCCAGACTTGCTGCGGAACGGTGATCGCTTGGAAGAGCGGGTCCAGCGGCCGCACGAGGAAGCGGTCGAAACGGCCTTCGCGAACGAATTCCGGCACGCTGCCGACGCCGGTGAAGAGCGTGTTGTGCAGCGAGTGGCCGAGCATCCACAGGCCGTACATGAACGCCGTCTCGCGGAAATTCCAGCCGTTGATCGAAGGGAAGTTGCGCAGCGTCACCCACAGCGCGACGATCGCGGTGCCATGATAGATGATGGTGAAGAAGGCCCACATGACGAAGTTCGCCCGATACTCCAGCATCGTGAGCAGGTTGATCCACCAATAACGTGCGTACGTCGCCAGGTACACCGCAGCCGAGTTCCGCCCGCGAGGCCGTCGTCCCCGTCCGCACGCCGTATCGTCTGGACCTCTCCGCCGTCGTCCTGCGCCGGCTCTCGAGCAACGTCGTCGACGTATTCGAGGGCGGCGTCTACCGCCGTCTGCTCGGCGACCCGCTGCAGCCGACGCTGCTCAGCGTCGCCCAGCACGCGCCCGACGCCGTCACGGTGCGGTTCGACGGACCGGCCGCCGAGCGGTTCGACCCGGCATCGGTCGTACAGCGGGCGCTCGGCACCGACGTCGATCTGAGCGCGTTCTATCGCGGCGCGCAGGACGTGCCTTGGCTGAAGGTCGTCGCCGAGGGCGCGCTCGGCGTCAAACCGCCGCGCTACCCGTCGCTGTGGGAGGCGGTCGTCAACGCGGTCGTCTACCAGCAGGTCTCGATTCACGCCGCGGGCGCAATCCTGCGGCGCGTCATCGAACGGTACGGTGCGCCGCGCGAGATCGGTGACCTTCGGCTCTACCCGTTCCCCGCCGCGCGCACGCTGCTCGACGCCGACCCGCCGGAGCTGCGCGATCTCGGACTCTCCGTCAACAAGATCAACTCCCTCAAAGCCGTCGCCGCCGCGATCGAAGACCGTTCGCTCGACGAATCGACGCTCACGCTGCTGGAAACGCCGGACCTGCTCGCTGCGCTGGCCGAGCACAAGGGCATCGGACCGTGGACCGCCGCGGTCATCGCGCTGCGCGGCTTCGGCCGCCTGGACGTCTTCCCGATGAACGATTCCGGCGCGGCCGCGTCGCTGCGCAAGCTCTCCGGCGATCCGACGGTCCAGCCGGAGCCGGTAATCGCGGCGCTCGTCCCGCAACAAGGTATGCTCTACTACCACCTGCTGATCGGCCGCCTCGTCGAGCGCGGTGAGGTCGCGTTGTAGCGGCACCTCGGCGCGCCTCGGAACCCGGCCCGGATCGGGCGGGTCTGGGAGGGCACTATGGCTACCCAGACAGCCCCCGTGTTTGCGATCCAGCGTGCGAACGATCGAGCGTCCTTCGACTTCGGCTGGCTCAAGACGCACCACTCGTTCAGCTTCGCCGAATACTTCGATCCGAAGAACACGAACTGGGGAGCGCTGCGCGTCTTCAACGACGATACGGTGGAGGCGGGTAAGGGCTTCGGGACCCATCCGCACCGCGACATGGAGATCGTGACCTACGTGCTGCGCGGCGAGCTGGAACATCGCGATTCGCTCGGACATCACGGCGTCGTCGCGCCGGGCGGCGTGCAGTACGTGAACGCCGGCAGCGGCGTACGGCACAGCGAGTTCAACCACTCGCAAACCAGCGACGTCCACTTCGTGCAGATGTGGGTGCTTCCGCGCAGGGCCGGCGGACCGCCCGGCTACGGCCAGCATTCGTTCGCCGAAGACGAGCGCCGCAATCGCTGGCTCGTCGTCGCCAGCGGCGAGGTGGCGATCGATGCGCCGGTCACGCTCGGCCAAGACGCGACGCTGCGCGTCGCGCGGCTGGAAGATGAGGAGCTGGCCTATCGTTTCGATCCGGAGCGCTATGGGTTTCTGTTCGTCGCCGACGGTGAGGTGACGGCGAACGGAGAGCGCCTCGGCACGGGTGATGCGGTGCGCACGTACGGGATCTCCGATCTCTCGATCGCCGGCAGCGGCGAACTCGTTCTGTGGGACGTGCCGGCGGCGCGCGCGGAGGACGTATGATACCGGGCCCGTGCGAGCACGCGGCGCTGGTGAAGAACCCGCCGCCCAGAACGCCCGAGGGGTGCGAGGAGTGTTTGCTCACCGGGAGCGACTGGGTGCACCTGCGGCTGTGCGAGACCTGCGGACACGTCGGCTGCTGCGACTCCTCGCCGAACAAGCACGCGACGAAACATTTCCAGAAGGTGCACCATCCGGTGATCGCTTCGTTCGAGCCGGGCGAACGGTGGAAATTCTGCTACGTCGACCAGACGATGTGGGAGTGAGTTGAGCGGCGTGTCGACGTGGGAACCGTTCACCGCAGACGCACGACACGCGATGGTGCGGGCGCAGGAAGTCGCCGTTCTTTTCGGCGGATCGTCCGTTGGCACGGAACACGTCCTCTTCGCGCTCGCCGACGGCGACGACCCGCTCGCCGCCCTGCTCGCCGGGGCGCTCGATCGCGATGCGATCCGAGCGCGGCTCGGCGTCGTGAGCGGAGCGCCCGGCGCGGAACTGCAGTTCAGCGACGGCGCGAAACGCACGGTCGCGCTCGCGTTCGCGAACGCGCGCCGGCTCGGACACCACTTCATCGCTCCCGCGCACCTCGCGCTCGGCGCCTTGGAAGCGGAGCCGCCGCCGCTAGCCGGCGCGGTCTCCGCTGCGGAGGTTCGCAATGCGGTCGAGCGTCTCACGCAGGACGACGGCAGTGGAGAGCCGGGCGGCACGCGCGAAGAGCCCGCACCGTGAAGGATCCGACCGTGCTGCCCGACGATTTGCCGGTCCCCGAAGATGACGGCGCCGCGGCGCACCTCGCCGGGACGCGCCTGCCGCCGCTGGCGTTGACCGCAACGGACGGCGCGCCGGTCGATCTCGCAAGCGTTCCGGGACTCGTCGTCGTCTTCGCGTACCCGCGCACCGGACGGCCCGGCGAACCGTCCCTCGTCGATGACTGGGACGCAATCCCCGGCGCGCGCGGATGCACGCCGCAGACGTGCGCGTTTCGCGATCTGCATGCGGAATTCGCCGCGCTCGGCGCGCGCGTCTTCGGTCTCTCGACGCAGGAGAGCGCATACCAGCGCGAGATGGTCGACCGTCTGCACGTGCCGTTTCCGGTGCTCAGCGATGCAGACCTCGCGCTGACGCGCGCGCTCCGCCTGCCGACGATGGACGTCGCCGGCCAAACGCTGATCAAACGCCTGGCCTGGATCGCACGCGACGGCACGATCGAGCGCGTCTTCTACCCCGTCTTCCCACCCGACCGCAACGCCGCCGACGTCCTCGCAGCGCTCGCGTCGCCCTGAGGTCAGTGGTTCAGACGCGCACACGCCTCGACGGCCTGCTCGCGGGCCGTAGCGTTCTGGATCGCGATCAGATAGTTTTGCGAGCGCAGCTCCGAGAGCGGAAGGTTGACGATGGTTTCGGAGATCTGCGATGAGCTGACCGGGCTGAGCGGGATCGCGTTCGCCCGCGCGCTCAAAATGTTGCCCTGACAATCTTGCCCGCGCACGACGCCGAGCACGGTCGGATGTCCCGCCGGGTTGTCTAGCTGCACGCGAACCATCGTGCGCGTGCGTCCGATCTCCCGCATGGAGACGGTCCCGGTCATCGTCGAGCTGTTGAGCTGCTCGAGCTTCACCAGCACGTCCTTCGCGGCGCGCGTTGCGTCCGTCGCCGCGGTGACCGGCACGGGCACCGGCGTGGCGGCGTGGGCCCGGTCGCTCCAGAAGACGATGCCGGCGAGTGCGGCGGTGCTCGTCAGCAGCCGAAGAAGGCGCATGATACGACGATCATACCCTGCCGAGAGCGCGCAGGACAGGTCAATTCGGCCAGCAGCGCTCGACGATCTTTTCGAAATCCGCGCGCGGCGACAGCGTCCCGAAGGCCGCGCCCCAATCGCCTCCGAGCCGCGACGCGCAGAAGGCGTCGGCGGTCGCGGCCGGCGCGTGACGGACCAGCAGCGACCCCTGGAGGACCAGCGCCATGCGCTCGACCGTGCGCCGCGCTCCCGCCTCGACCAGCGCCGCGCCGCCGGCGAGATCGGCGCGCAGCGACGCGAGGGCGCGATCGAAATACGCGTCGGCACCGCTCGCGAGCGCGGCCTCGGCGAGGTACGCGTCGAGGCTGTGCGGCGCTTTCGCGAGCGCGCGCAGGAGATCGAGCGCGTTGACGTTCCCCGAACCTTCCCAAATCGAGTTGACCGGCGTCTCGCGGTAGAGCCGGGGCAGGATGCTCTCCTCGACGTAGCCGTTCCCGCCCAGGCACTCCATCGCTTCGGCGGCGTGCATCGGCGCGCGCTTGCACACCCAGTACTTGCCCAGCGCGATCGCCAGGCGCGCGAACGCGGCTTCGTTCGGGTCGGCGGCGGTGCGATCGATCGCGCGCGCCAAGCGCAGCATCAACGTCGTCGCCGCTTCGGATTCGAGCGCGAGGTCGGCGAGGACGTTGCGCATGAGCGGCTGATCGATGAGGCGAGCGCCGAACGCGCTGCGGTGGCGCGCATGGTGCGCGGCCTGCGCGAAGCCCTGGCGCATCAGCGAAGCGCTGCCGGTAACGCAGTCGAGCCGCGTGTGGTTCACCATCTCGATGATCGTCGCGACGCCGCGCCCTTCGTCGCCGATGCGCAGCGCGAGCGCGCCCTCGAGCTCGATCTCGCTCGACGCGTTGGACCGGTTGCCGAGCTTGTCCTTGAGCCGCTGGATGCGAAACGCGTTGCGCGTGCCGTCCGGCAAAACGCGCGGCAAGAAGAAGCAGGTGAGTCCGTCGGGCGCCTGCGCGAGCACCAGGAACGCATCGGACATCGGAGCGGAGCAGAACCACTTGTGCCCGGTGAGCGCGTACGTGTCGCCGTCGAACCGCTCGGCCCGCGTCGTGTTGGCGCGCACGTCGGAGCCGCCTTGCTTCTCGGTCATCGCCATGCCGCACAGCGCGCCGCGTTTTTCGCGCAGCGGTCGGAGTTCGGGCTCGTACTCGGTCGAGGTCAACACCGGCTCGAACAGCGCCGCGAGGTCGGGCCGCCGGCGCAGCACCGGCACGGCGGCATACGTCATCGAGATCGGGCAGCCGTGGCCCGATTCGACCTGCGACCAGACGTAGAAGCGCGCCGCGCGCGCGACGTGCGCGCCCTCGCGCGGCTCGCGCCACGGCGCGCCGTGCAGGCCGTGGGAGACGGCGACCTCCATCAACCGGTGCCACGACGGATGGAACGCGACCTCGTCGATCCGGTTGCCGTAGCGGTCGTGCGTGCGCAGTTCGGGCTCGTTGCGATTCGCCTCGAAGCCCCAGGCGATCGACTCGGCCGACCCCGCCCGCTCGCCCAGCGCGTGCAGCCCCGCTTCGTCCCACGCGGCGCCCTCGCGCCGGATCCCCTCGAGCAGCGGCGCATCCGGCGCCGCGACGTCGTACCCGACGAGCGGCGGGGGTTGGTTCGTCACCTCGTGGGTGACGTGTACGGGCCGGTCGATCGTGTCCACATGAGCCTCCGTCGATCCCTTCGCGGCGGGCGCAATCCCGACCCGGGTATGGTGAAGTCGAGGGAGAAGAGAACGGCCACTCGGTGCGCTTCCTCGCGCGCTGTCCCTGGTGTTCGGGAGGTTGCCGATGAAGAGTTCCCTTCGTCATGTCGGCGCAGCCGCGCTTTCGGCGGCACTGCTCTTAACGGCGTGCGAGAAGAGCACCGAGACGTCGTCGACCAGTACCGCCACTGCGACGACCGCACCGGATCCGGCGGCGACGACCGCTCCGGATGCGGCGGCAACAGCCGTGTCGGCCAGCGTGGGCGGGACGACGGTGACGTCCTCGAGCGGGAGCGGAACTTCCGGCTACATCGATCTTCCGCTCTATCCGGGTTCGGCCGAGAACAAGGACCAGGGGCTCTCGATGTCCGCCAACGGGAGTTCGGTGGCGATGAAGGTCTACACCAGCAAGGTCGACGCGAAGACGGTCGCCGAGTGGTACAAATCCCATCTTCCCGCCGCCTGGAAGACCGGCGTGCTGACCGCCGACAACAAAACGATCGGCACGTTCACGAGCGAGATGACGGACGGCGACCAGTCGATCATCGTCGCAACGCAAGACGACAAAACGACCCGCATCCAGCTGGCCACGAAGCACGGAAAGTAACGCGCGGCGTCGCAAGAGCCGATGTCATCCCGAGCTTGTCGAGGCTGTCATCCCGAGCTTGTCGAGGGACCTTCGTTTCGGCGCGAGCGCGGTCGAGCGCCGAGCCGTCATCGTGATCTCGCTACGCGTCGTGACCGCCATGCTCGCGGGGTCACGCTTGACTTCGCTCGCGTGACGACGAGGGTTGCTCGACAAGCTCGCAATGACATGCGCTCGCAATGACGGGGCGTTCAGCCGCCTTGCACCACGACTCGTCGTTGCGCCGCGCGCCATACCACCGCTGAGAGGCCGGCGAATGCGGCGCACCAGAAGAGTTGGGTGCCGAATGCGGCGAGGTAGCCCGATGGCGGGATCCGTCCGAGATAGATGAGCAGCGGCGTCGAGTAGATCGCGGCGAACGGCAGCGCGAGCACGACTTTCTGCAGCACCCCCGGGAAGAAGATCAGCGGCACGATCTGGCCGCTGAGCAGGTCGCTGACCCAGCGCACCATCAGCTGCACCGCGAACGTCTCCAGCGTCCAGAACGCGACGCAGTTCATCAGGAAATTCAGGAAGAAGTTGACCAGGTAGCCGAGCAGAAAGCTCAGCGCGAACGCGGCGAGCACCGGCGCCGGCGGCACGTCGATGTGCACGAGCAGCAGCGAGAGGACGAGCGCCGGGACGATCATCACCGCGTGCAGCAGCGTCATGCCGACGCCGTCGCTGAAGAAGTAGAGCGGCAGGCTGATCGGCTTCATCAGGTCGGTCGCGATCGTCCCTTCGCGGATCTTCTCGCGAATCTGGCGCGTGCCGTCGATCTCCAGCACCAGCGACATCAGCAGCGCGACGACCGTGTAGGTGAGCACCGCATGCAGCGGAACCCCGGCGGGCGCGACGTTCTGCGCGTAGAGCGCCTGCCACACGGCGCGCATCAGGTAAAGCCGCACCAGCAGTCCCGCGATGTTCGTGAAGACTTCCATGCGGTAGGTCGCTTCGCGCGAAAATGCTTTCGCAGCGAACGCGATGTACGGCGCGGCGACGTCCGCGAGGGAACGCCGGGCGGCTTCGTTGCGTATAACGGACATGCTAGCCGCAGTGCTTCTGGCGTATGCCACCGCAACGTTCCAGCCGGTCGATGCCGCGACGACCTCGCAGCCCGTGCAGGTGTTCGTTCACGACAATAGCGCGCAAGCGCAGCCCGGTGACGGCGGTCACAACTGGGGATTGCGTCCCCCCACGATCAACGACCCGGAGACCGCGCCGCTCTACAACGCGCGCGGCGAGTCGGTGAAATCGTTGCTCGGGATCTGGCGCACGGCCGACGGCAGCGCGTCGTTCGACACCACGCCGCAAGGCGCGACCCGCGTGCGCCTCTCGTTTCGCGGGCTGGTGCCGAACGGGCGCTACAGCCTCTTCGTACGGCAGCGCGCCGTTCGCATGGACCCCGTCTTCACCCCGCTTGACGAGGTCGGGGCGCAGAACAGCTTCAGCGCGGACCCGCAGGGGAATGCGCAAGCTGAGGTCGTCACGCCGCTGCAGCTTCCGTCCGGCTCGCAGCTGGTCGCGTTCTATCACAGCGACGGCACCGATCATCAATCGTCGCTCGGCAATCCCGGCGTGAACGCGCACGCGCAGCTCATCCTGCGGGTGCCGTAGCCGGATCGCCCGGTGCGGTGCCGGGCGCGTCGCTGTAGCCTTCCAGGTAGATGCGCCGGATGATCGACTCGAGCTCCGGCTCCTCGATCGAAAGGTCGTGCACCGGGTAGCGGTCGGCGACGCGCCGGATCAGCGCTTCGGCGGAGACGAAGCGCCGGTCGAAGCGAAGCCGCACGACGTCGCCCTCGCGTGACTCCAATTCGGCGCCGTCGACCGCAATTTCCGCGACCGGCTCGCTCAGCGTGATCACCAGCGTGCGGTGCGTTCCGTAGCGATCGCGCAGCGCCTCGATCTCCCCGTCGTAGACCAGCGTCCCGCGGTCGATCAACACGATCCGCCGGCAGAGCCGTTCGACGTCGGCGAGATCGTGCGTGGTGAGGATGAACGTCGTTCCGCGCTCGCGGTTCACCCGCGCCACGAACTCGCGGATCGCTTCCTTCGCGACCAGGTCCAGGCCGATCGTCGGCTCGTCGAGGAAGACGACCCGCGGATCGTGCAGCATCGCGGCGGCGAAGTCGCCGCGCATGCGCTGGCCGAGCGAGAGTTGGCGGACCGGCGTGCCGAGGAACGGGCCCATGTCGAGCGTGTCCGTGAAGTGCGCGAGGTTCTCGCGATAGCGGGCGGGCGGGATGCCGTAGATGGCGCGGAGCAGCTCGAACGACTCCACCAGCGGCAGGTCCCAATAGAGCTGGGAGCGTTGGCCGAACACGACGCCGATGTTCCGCGCATTTCGCTTGCGCTGCTCGTGCGGAACGAGCCCCGCGACGCGCACCGTCCCGGAGGTCGGCACCAAGATACCGGTCAGCATCTTGATGGTCGTCGATTTGCCCGCGCCGTTGGGACCGATGTAGCCGACCAGTTCGCCCTCGTCGAGCGTCATCGTCACGCCTTCGACCGCGACCTTGTCCTGATAGTCGCGCGAGAAGAGCGTGCGCAGCGTTCCGCCGACGCCGGGCCGCCGCACCAGCGTGCGGAAAACCTTGCGCAGCTCCCGCGTCTCGATGATGGGCATCGCCCACGGGCTTCGCCCGGCGGGAGCCGGCAGCCTCGATGCGATCGTGCGCCGGTTCGCGACCGTTCGAACTCGCACATATCCAGCCCCTCGCTCGACCCGGCGGAGACGGGGAGCGGCTTTGGCCGGTGCGAACGGAGTCGGGGTCATGCCGAAAAAGCGCCAGAAGAAGTCGCCGAAGGGCGCCGCGCCGCCGCTCGGCCGGCTCGGCGCGGAGCGCTGGATCGCGGTACGGCAGAAGAGCGGCGCGGGGCCAATCGAGCCGGAAGCGCGCAAGCGGACGCGCACCCAGCAAGAACGCGAGGCGATCGAGCGCGAAGCCGGCGCCGGCGACCCACCGGACGCGTGACGTTCTGAGCACGGTCCCCGGCGCGCTCGTCGCGGCGCTGCGCGACGCACCCTTCGTCGTCGTGCAAGCGCCGGCCGGCTATGGGAAGACGACCGGCGTCCAGGCGGCGCTCGCCGGCGCCGACGATGTCGCGTGGTATGACGCGCAGCCGTGGGAAGCAGGGGCGTTCGTCGCGCCGCTGATTGCGCGCGTGCGCACGCTGCGGCCGGACGTCGGGCGCTCGACGGTCACGCTCGCCGAAGCGGATGCCGATGTCGAGCGGCTCGGCGCGACGTTCGCCGAAGAGCTGCGTCACGTCGACGCGCCGCTGCGCATAGTCGTCGACGACGCGCACGTGCTCGGGCCGCAATTTGCCGCCTTCGCGCGCGAGCTCGCGCGGCGCATGCCGCCGCCGGTCCGGTTGGTGCTCCTCGCGCGCGGCGCGCTCGACGTCGGGCTGCCGGAAGCCGTCGCCGCGGGCCGCGGCGCGTTCGTCGACGCCGACGCGTTGCGCTTCGACCGCTCGCGCGTGTGCGAGCTGGCGGCGGAACTCGGCGTCGCGATCGACGCTGCGCGCGCCGACGCGCTGGTCGCGCGCAGCGGGGGCTGGCCGATCGCCGTTGCGCTCGCACTGCGCGCACCAGGTTCTTCCGACGTGCTGCTCGACGAGCTGGTCGCCCGCCGCATCGACGCGTTGCCGCCCGAGGACCGCGCGCTGCTCGACGCGACGCTGGCCTACGAAACGATCGAACCCGAAGTGGCGGCGCCGGACGACGCGGCGTCGCTGACGCGGCTCAGCCTGCTCGCGGACGACGCCACGCTGGTCGTGCGGGTGCGCACCGGCTTTCGCGTTCATCCGCTCGTGCGGGAAGCGCTGGCGCGGCGGCTCGACGAGCGCGCGTTGGCGCAACGGCACGCGGTCGCGGCGCGCGCGTACTTGGCCGCCGAGCGGCTGCGGCCCGCGGTGTTCCATCTCGATCGGGCGCACGACGTCGCAGCCGACGTCGCGTTCCTGCGCGCGCACGCGGCGTCCGCGGCGGCCTCGGGGCTCGTCGACGGCATCCGCGCCGCGCTGGCCCGCATTCG
>JAQBPL010000229.1 GCA_028287545.1 Vulcanimicrobiota bacterium
GCGCAGGATCGAGATCGTGTCCTCGACGCTGGGCTGATCCACGAAGACCGGCTGGAACCGGCGTTCCAGCGCCGCGTCTTTCTCGATGTACTTGCGGTACTCGTCGAGCGTCGTCGCTCCGATCATGTGCAGCTCGCCGCGCTCCAGCAGCGGCTTGAGCAGGTTGCCGGCGTCCTTCGAACCTTCGGTTCGGCCGGCCCCGACGACGTTGTGGACCTCGTCGACGAACAGCAGTACCCGCCCCTCGGACGCCGTCACCTCGGCGAGGACGGCCTTCAGCCGCTCTTCAAACTCTCCGCGGTACTTGGCGCCCGCGATCAACGAGCCCATGTCGAGCGAGATGACGCGTTTGCCGACGAGTCCCTCCGGGACGTCGCCGCGCACGATGCGCTGGGCGAGCCCTTCGACGATCGCCGTCTTGCCGACGCCCGGTTCGCCGATGAGGACCGGGTTGTTCTTGGTGCGGCGCGAGAGAACTTGGATGACGCGGCGGATCTCTTCGTCGCGTCCGATCACCGGGTCGAGCTTGCCGCTTTCCGCCGCCCGGGTGAGGTCCATGCCGTACTTTTCGAGCGACTGATACGTGCCTTCGGGGTTCCGGCTCGTCACGCGCTGGTTGCCGCGCGTCTCCTTCAGCGCAGCCATCAGCTTCTCGCGCGTCAGTCCGACGGCGTTCAGCAGCTTCGCGGCGCTGCCCGATGCGGTCATGGCGAGCAAGAGATGCTCGACCGAGACGTAGTCGTCTTTGAGCGTCTTCGCTTCCTCGTCGGCCTTGGCGAGCAGCCGCGAGAGTTCCGGCGCGACCGTGACGTGCGCCTGATCGGCGCCGGCGCCCTGCAGGCGCGGTTGCCGGCGAAGTTCTTCTTCGACGCGCCGCGCCAGCTCGCGGGGATCGATCCCCGCCTGCTGGACGACGGCGGGGACGATCCCGTCCTGTTGTTCGAGGAGCGCCGAGAGGAGGTGCTCGACCGTCGTTTGCGTGTGATGCTCGCGCAGCGCACGCTGATAGGCTTGGTCGAGCGCTTCCTGCACGCGCTGCGTCATGCGCTCGACGTTCATTAGATTCTGCCGGCCGTCGAGAATCCCGTCGGCGTCGCCGTCGACGAACCGAGTTTCCGCAGCCGCACCGCGAGCGCGATCATCAGCACGCCGAAGACGATCGCATAACCGCCGGTGAGCCACACCCAGACCAGCAGGCCGGCGAGCGGCAAGGCCGCCATCAGGACGCCGAACGCAATCGAGAGGACGCCGCTAAGAATCACCAGCCACTCACCTTCGATCACGCTGCGCAACCGAATCGCCAGCACGATCTCAAGAATACCTGTAACGATGGCCCACGCGGCGATCGTGTAGACCCAGGCGATCGCGGCGATGCCCGGATAGAAGAATGTCACTACGCCGACCGCGATGCCGAGGATACCCTCGAGCAGCAGCATCGGCCAGCGTTCGCGCTCGTGACGGAACTTGATCGCGAGCCACAGCGCGACCACGCCGTCGACGAACAAATACGCGCCGAGAAACGCGACCAGCACGACGAGCGTGATCCCGGGCCACACGAAGGCACAGATTCCGAACACGATCCCGAGCGCCCCGCGTAGGGCGACCAGCCACCAGTACCGCGAAATATTAGCGATCATCGTTGCGCTCCCGGGCGAACCCAGGCCGTGCCGTCGACGAAACGGACCGCTCGCGCGGTGCACGCGTTCGGCTGCGGGCCCAAATAGGCGTCGCCGCTAAAGTTCCCAAAAGTGTGGTCGATTTTGACGTTCGGCGAAAAAAGGCCGGCGTCGACGATGCGCTGCACGTCGCCGCGATAGTTCACCACGAAGGCGACGCGATTCGCCGGCTTCGGAGCAACATTGATGTAGACGATGCGGATTCCGTCGGCGTAGGGGGCGCCGACCGGGACGCCAGGGCCGAACGGATACCAGAACCGGCGCACCCGCTCCGCTTGGAGCACCGTGCAGGATTGAATCGAGATTGGTGCTGTCTGCGCGAAGGCCGTCGTGTACGTCGCCGACCAGGCGAGCAGGCCCATCGCTGCAGCGCAAAGGCTACGTTGTGCTCTCATCTCCAGAGGTTCGCACGACCATACGGTGCCGAGAAGGGAGGTTCTGCACCTGGTACTGACGGCTACCAAGCGTCACGGCGGTAAGCCTATGCCGCGGTTCCCTCACCGTTCGCCGGGACGTAAAAGACGAGTGTCTGACCGGGCGACTCGGGGAGCGGCAGCCAGATGGTTTGAAAGGTCGTGATCGTCCCCGAGACTGGATCGCGGAGTTGGCCGACGCTCCACGCCATCGGCGAGAATACTTCGACGTGCGACCACATCGTCGCGAACTCCGCACTCCGCGCGCTCAACTCCTCGACCACGGCGGCGAAGCCTGGATGCGCGCCGAATTCGGCATGCTCGACGCGGAAGATGGCGACCATGCGGCGGGCGATCGCCTCCCAATCCGGGAACAGCCGCCGCACGCGCGCGTCGGTAAACATGATGCACAAGCCGTTCCGCTCGAACTCGGCCGCCTCACCGTTGAGGCCGAACAGCGAGGCGAAGCGCTTGTTCCAGACCAGCACGTCCCAGCACGGATCCGTGACGAACGCATACCCTTCGGAGTAGCCCTCGACGAGCGTTCGCACCCGCTCCGAGACGACCCGGTCCCAGGTGCGCGGCGCTTTCCCGAGCGACTGCACCAGCTTGCCGAGATACTCGCTCTCGGCAGGATCGAGGCGCAACGCGGTACTGACGCGCGCCAGCGTGCCGGCCGCCATCTTGATCGGCCGCCCTTGCTCCAGCCACGTGTACCACGTGATCCCGACATCCGCGAGCCAAGCCACGTCTTCGCGGCGCAACGTGTCGATGCGGCGGCGCAAACCTTGCGGTAAGCCGACCGACGCGGGGGTGAGGCGACGCCGCCGCGATTTGAGAAATGCCGCGATCTCCTGGTTTCGCTCACTCATCAGACTGTCAATCACCTCGGGAGAAGCAGCCAACGGCAGAACAGTGCCGGGGTACGCTTCGACCGTTTGCCGATCATAAACGCTGCGCGCCCCGCTGTCTACGGAAGCCTTCTGCTCCCTGCGCGCACAGCGCGTTTCCTAAACGAATCCTGCGGATCGCCGCAGCAGTTTCAGCGATCCTCGTTGAGACGGATAAGGCGGCGGCCGAGGTTTTCGCCGCGGTAGAGGCCGGCGATTGCGTCGGGCGCGGCGTCGATGCCGTCGAGGAACTCCTCGCGGTAGCGCAGGCGCCCGTCGCGAATCCATGCGCTCAGTTGTGCGATCGCTTCGGGGAAGCGCGCCGCGTAGTCGAACGCGAGGAACCCTTGCATGCGCGCGCGCTTCACGAGCAGATGCCGCTCGACGCGCGGTCCGATCGGCCACGGATCCCAGCTCGACACCGACGCCGTTCCGCACACGACGATGCGCGCTCCGACGGCGAGGTGCGCGTACGCCGTATCGCTGATCGGGCCGGCGGTGTTGTCGAAGTAGACGTGCACGCCCTGCGGCGCCGCGGCACCGATCGCCGCGTCGAGATCGACGCCGGATTTGTAATCGATCGCGGCGTCGTACCCGAACTCGTCGAGGCACAACCGCACCTTGCGCGCGCCGCCGGTGATGCCGACGGTGCGGCAGCCCAGGATCTTCGCGATCTGCCCGACGCACGAGCCGACCGATCCCGCGGCCGTCGAAACCAGCACGGTGTCACCGGGCTTCGGGGCGCCGACGGCGAGCAGCGCGAAATACGCCGTGAGGCCGTTGAGGCCGAGCACGCCGAGCGCGGCGGAGAGCGGGATGTCGTCGCGCGGCACCGTGCGTGAGATCGTGCGCGCGTCGGCGACGGCGTACTCTTGCCAGCCGAACATCCCCGTCACTTGATCGCCGGGCACGTAGTCGGCGTTGCGCGAACGCACTACCTCGCCGGCGGCGAACGACCGCATCACCGCACCGAGCGGCACCGGATCGGCGTAGTTCGTGACCGCGCTCACCCAGCCGCGCATCGCCGGCTCGACGGCGAGAAACCGGTTGCGCACCAGCACTTCGCCCTCGCCCGGTTCCGGCATCGCCGTCTCGACGACGTCGAAGTTCGCCGCCTGCGGTATTCCGGCCGGACGGGATCGCAAGATCACTTGCCGGTTGAACGCGGCGGCAGAACTCATGCGGCGTTCGCGACGGCGGCGTATCCTTCCAGGGCCGCCGCCCACGCATCCGGTGATTCGAACAACGCGAGCATCTCGGCGGCTTCTGCACCATAGGCTTCGAGTCCGCGGTGCTCAAACTCGACACGCGTGCGATACGGCGTCTCGGCGACGAACCGCACGTCCACTTCGGTGATCAGGCTCGGATCGTATTCGAACGCGGTCGAGAGCTGCCAGGCGAGTACGACCCGTTGCGGCGCGTCGATCGAGACGACGTGCCCCCATTCTTCCTCGACGCCGTTCTTGTCGCGCTCGAACCAGCGGCCGCCGGGGTGCGCCTCGACGATCGCCGCCTGAGCGGGTTTCTCGCCGATGACGTGACTCTCGAGCGGCCACCACCGGCTGAGCTGGTTGACGAAGACGTCGAACGCGCGCGCTTGGCTCGTCTCGACCGTGACGGTACGGCGGACGCGAAAATCGGTGGCGGATTTCATCGTGAACCTTCTCCCTCGGCCGCGCGCAGAGGGCTGACCCAGGCGGCCTACCGTAAGTATTTACTTACCGTAAGCATATTCTTACCTTGGCGTGGATGTCAACCCTTGGGCCCGCGCCGCTTCAAAGGAGGTCCCCCCTGCGTCACGGTATCCGTGAGGCCCGGAGCGCTCCGAGGAGGACAGCATGTTCCCTGCCGCTTTCGAGTACCGCCGCGCCGATTCGGCCGACGAAGCCATGGCTCTGCTGCAGCAGTATGGCGGAGATGCACGGATCCTCGCCGGCGGGCAGAGTCTGATTCCGGCGATGCGATTCCGCCTGGCGCGCCCGGCGGTGCTGGTCGACATCAACTCCCTCGCCGATCTCGACTACATCCGCGAGCAGGACGGAATGCTGGTGCTCGGAGCGCTGGCGCGCGACGCGGCGCTGGAACGAACACCATGGATCGGCGCACGCTATCCGCTGATCGCGGACGTCTCGTCGGTCGTCGCCGATCCGGTCGTGCGCCAGATGGGCACGATCGTCGGCAGCCTCTGCCACAACGACCCGGCGGGCGATTGGGCCGTGGCCGCGCTTGCCGCGCGCGCGCACGTGGTCGTGCGCGGCGCCGGCGGAGGGCGCATCGTATCGATCGACGACTTCCTCGTCGACTCGTTCACCACCGCCGTGGCGGACGGGGAGATGGCCCTTGAAGTTCGCGTTCCGACGCCGTCGGAGCGCACGTCGGGCGCGTATCAGAAGATCGAACGGAAGGTCGGCGATTTCGCGACCGCGTCGGCGGCCGCGCGGATCACCCTCGCGGCCGACGGGACGATCGCCGAGGCGGGGATCGCGATCGGCGCTGCGGGTCCGACCGCGATGCGCGTCGCCGCCGCCGAGGCGCTGCTGCGCGGCGAGCGGCCCACGCGCGAGCTGATTCGCGCCGCTGCCGACGAGGCCGTGAAGATCGCCGACCCCGCCGCCGATACGCGCGGCTCGGTGGCCTACAAGAAAGCGATGGCGGGCGTCCTGGTCGGACGCGC
>JAQBPL010000238.1 GCA_028287545.1 Vulcanimicrobiota bacterium
CTGCCGCAACTGCTCGTCGGCGCGCGCATCGGCCTCACGCAGGCGTGGCTGTTCCTCGTCGCCGCGGAATTGCTCGCCGCGACCAGCGGAATCGGCTTCCTGCTGACCGATGGACAGCAGACGACGCGCACCGATGAGATCCTCGTCGCGATCCTGCTGTTCGCCGCGTGCGGGAAACTCTCCGAGAGCGGGATGCGCTGGCTCGAGAAGCGCCTCGTCGGCTGGACCGATACGGTGCCGGCGTGAACGCGGCGCGCATCCGGCATCTGCAGAAGGCGTACGGAACGCATCTCGTCTTCGACGGGCTCGACCTGGACGTCGCGCGCGGCGAGCGCATCGCCGTCCTCGGCGCGAGCGGCTGCGGCAAGTCGACGCTGCTGCGCTGCATCGCCGGACTCGAACGGCCCGATGCCGGCACGATCGCGACCTCGGGCGAGATCGGCGTCGTCTTTCAGGAGCCGCGCCTCTTTCCGTGGCTCGACGTGGAACGCAACGTCGCATTTCCCGCGCGCAACGCGAACGAGCGCGCGCGCGTCGATGGCGTCCTCGGCCTGGTCGGCTTGGCGCACGCCGCGAAACGGCTGCCGAAGCAGCTCTCGGGCGGGATGGCGCAACGCGCCGCCCTCGCCCGTGCGTTGGTGCGCGATCCGCACCTGCTCTTGCTCGACGAACCGTTCGGCGCGCTGGACGCGCTGCGGCGCATCGAGCTGCGCGCCGCCGTCCGCGAGATCCTCGAGTTCACCAAAGCGTCCGCGATCATGGTGACGCACGATGTCGAAGACGCGCTCGCACTTGCCGACCGGGTGATCGTGCTGGCCGGCGCACCGGCCGAGGTCGTCTTCACCGGCATCGTCGGCGAGGACGCGACCCGCGCCGCGATTCTCGGCGCACTCGGCGTCTCGGAACACGGTGGGCAGGCCCGGCGCGCGCAGGTTCGCGTGTAACAATTACACGCGCGCGATGCGCTTGCGCGTGCTCAGGGCCTGACCCCAGCTCTCCAGCGCGTCGTCGAAGACGCGCACGGTGGCGAGATAGCACTCGCACGCGAGCGATTCCAGCACCGGCCGGTCCACGATGCGCACGTGTCCGCGGGTGTACTCGATCGCGCCCGCGTCTTGGAGGTGTTTCGCCGCCTCGCTGACGGTCGCGCGGCGCACGCCGAGCATGATCGAGAGAAACTCGTGCGTGAGCTGGTACTCTTCACGCGACGCCCGGTCCGCTACCAGCAGCAGCCACCGTGCGCACCGCTGCTGCAGCGAATGGACGGTATTGCACACGATCATCTGCTCGACGAAGAACATGCGCCCTTTTTCGGTGGAACGGATCAGCGCGTCGAGGCCGGCATAGCGGTCGATCGCATCGAGAAAGGCCGTGGTGCGCATCCGCGCAACGCTCCCCTCGACTTGGCAGATCGTTGTTCGCAACACCGGCGCTCCGAAAGCGATTTCGACGCCCGAGGCGCCTTCGTTCCCGACCGTCCCCACCTCAGCGGTGTCGCCGTCTTCCAGCGTCGTCACCACCGAGAGGACGGCGTCGATCGGGAAGACGACCCAGTCGTACGATGCGTCGGGCGCATGCGTCGTGATCCCGGCCGTGAGGTCGACGATTTCGAGCTCCGGCACAATCGCGGCGCGCTCGGCGATCGGCAACGCATCGAGCAGGCGGTTACCGCTCTCGTAGATTCTGCCGATTCTCCCCACAGCCGCCCTCCGTACGCTAGCGTACGAAGGACTTATGCCCAGTCTCGAAGCCGAGGCCGTCAAAGTCGCAGAAAGCGATCAAAAGACAAGTAAACTTGACATAAAAGACAAGCGTTCCTTCGCTTGCGCTCAGGGACGAACTCGGCCGCCGCCCTTTTCTAGAAGAATCCAAAGGCTATTGAAGACGCATCTCCGCCGCGTCTCTGGAAGATCCGCCATCATGCGTCTTGCGGCCGGGAGGCCGTGCACACTGCATGGAGCCGGCGGCATGATTGCGACCCAAGTTCTCGTTGACGAAAACGTCGGCCGCGTCTCACTGCACGACGCGCGCGCGGCGATGCTTGCCGCGGCCGCGCCCCTCCCCAGCGAAGAAATCTTGCTGGCCGCCGCGCGCGACCGCACGCCGGCGCGCACGATCCGCGCGGACGACGATCTGATCCCGTTCGCGCGCTCGGCGATGGACGGCTATGCCGTCAGTTCCGCGGACACGGTCCACGCGGCGCGTACGCCGCTCGCCCTGCGCGTCCGCGGTGCGATCTATGCCGGCGATCTTCCCGGCACGCTCCCGCCGGGAACCGCGACGGCGATCTCGACCGGCGCGCCTTTGCCGTTCGGCGCCGACGCGGTCGTGGCGTGGGAAGACGTCACGGTGCACGGCGACGCGATCGTGCTGCGGCGTCCCGTCGCGGCGCTGGCGCACGTCTTTCCGCCGGGCGACGACGCGCGCCGCGGCGACGAGATCCTCCGCGCCGGCGAACTGCTCACGCCGGGACGCGGCGGCATGCTGGCCGCGGCCGGGGTCGACCGCGTAGCGGTCCACCGTCGGCCGCGCGTCGGCATCGTCTGCACCGGCGACGAGCTGGTCGACGCCGGAACGCGGCCGCAGCCGGGACAAGTTCGCAACAGCAACGCGACGATGCTCGCGCTCCAGGCTGAGGCCGATGGCGCCGTGGTCGTCATGGTGGCGCACGCCGGCGATACCGACGGCGCGCTGCGCGAGACGTTGCGGAAGGCGATCGCGACCTGCGATCTCGTCGTGACGACCGGCGGCGCGTCGAGGGGCGAGCGCGATCTGGTGAAGGGGGTGCTCGCATCGCTCGGCGCCCGATTTGCGTTCACGTCGGTCGCGATGCGGCCCGGGAAACCGACCGCGTTCGCGCGCACGTTGGGTGCGCTGGTCGCCGTGCTGCCCGGGAATCCCGCCGCGGCGTTCGTCGCCTACGCCACGTTGGTTCGCGGCGTCGTACGTCGTCTCGGCGGACGGAGCGACTGCGTTCCGCCGCGCGTCCGGGCCCTTGTCGAGGGCTCGCTGCACGGCAAGCGCGACCGTGATTTCTTGATGTTCGGAGCGCTTCGCCACGACGGCGCGCACTTCGTCGTGCGCCCGCTCGAGAACCAGTGTTCGTCGCTCGTGCGTACGTCGGTGGACGCGAACGCGCTCATCGCGGTCCCGCCGGGCGAAGCGACGTTCACGACCGGCTCGCAGGTGGACGTCGAGGTGCTCGACTGGACCCGGGTCGCGTTCGGGGGCGCCGCCGCATGATCCGCAAGACTCGGTCCCGCTGTCCCTGCTGCGCTCGGACATGGATATCCGGCACCTTCGCGATCGCGCCGTCGCATTGGGCCGCGCTCTGCCGAGCGTGCGCAGAGCGCCGTCATTTCCGTCACTTGGAGAACCATCGTGATCGTACCGAAGAAACAGCGCCGCGACGTGCTCGTGGAGCCGCCCGTTGAGCTGAACGTCACCACGAGACCCCGGCCGAGGGCGGCGACGGGACTTCCGGCCGTCATGCACTCGCTGCAGATCGCGATCGAAAGCGAAGGGCTCGTGAACGCGACGCGCACGATGCGCAAGATCAACCAGCGCGGCGGGTTCGACTGCTCGAGCTGCGCCTGGACCGATCCGCAAGAAAGCAGCAAGCTCTTCGACTTCTGCGAGAACGGCGCCAAGGCGATGGCGGACGGCGCGACGCGCAAGCGCGTCGACCGCGCGTTCTTCGACGCGTACGGCGTGGAGGAACTGAGCCGGCAATCCGATCACTGGCTCAACGCGCAAGGCCGCCTCACCGAGCCGATGGTCCTCATGCCCGGCTCGAGCCACTACGAGCCGATCTCGTGGAGCGAAGCGTTCGACCTCGTCGGCGAGGAGCTGCGCAGCTTGAACTCGCCGGACGAGGCGGTGTTCTACACGTCCGGCAAGGCGACGAACGAGCCGGCGTTCCTGCTCCAGCTCTTCGCGCGGATGCTGGGGACGAACAACATGCCCGACTGCTCGAACATGTGCCACGAGTCGAGCGGTGCCGCGCTCAGCGAGACGCTCGGTGCCGGCAAGAGCACGGTGACGCTCGCCGATCTCGAGGCCGCCGACTGCATCCTCGTGATCGGGCAGAATCCGGGGACGAACCATCCGCGGATGCTGAGCTCGCTGCAAACGGCGAAGCGCAACGGCGCGACGATCGTCTCGATCAACCCGCTGCCCGAAGTCGGGCTCATGAAGTTCATGCAGCCGCAGGAACCGCTCGGGCTGTTGGGCGTCGCCACCACGCTGACCGACCACTTCCTCCAAGTCCGTATCAACGGCGACCTCGCGCTGCTGCAAGGTCTCGCGAAGGCTCTGCTCGAGCGCGAGGAAAGCGCGCCGGGGTCCGTACTCGACCACTCGTTCATCGATCGGTACGCCGCGGGATTCCAGGAGTACGCGGCTGCCCTGCGCACGGTGTCGTGGGAGAGAATCGTCGCGTCGAGCGGAATCGCGAAGGACCGCATCCGCGAGATTGCGGGCGTCATCGCGAAGGCGAAGGGCGTCGTCGCGTGTTGGGCGATGGGCCTCACCCAGCACAAGAACTCGGTCCCGACGATCCGCGAACTCGTCAACCTCATGCTGCTGCGCGGAAACGTCGGCCGCCCGGGCGCCGGACTGCTCTGCGTGCGCGGCCACAGCAACGTCCAGGGCGACCGGACGATGGGGATCTGGGAACAGATGGACGACGCGTTCCTCGACCGGCTGGGTGCCGAGTTCAACTTCGAGCCGCCGCGCCGCCACGGCTACGATTCGGTCGCTGCGATCCGCGCGATGAGCGACGGCAAGGTGAAGACCTTCATCAGCCTGGGCGGGAACTTCTTGTCGGCGACGCCCGACACGCACCGCGTCGCCGAGGGTCTGAGCAACTGCCGGCTGACGGTTTCGATCGCCACGCATCTGAACCGCAGCCATTTGGTCACCGGCGAATGCGCGCTGATCCTCCCCTGCCTCACCCGCACCGAACGCGACGCGCAGGCCACAGGCGATCAGGTCGTCACCGTCGAGGACACGGTGAGTGTCGTGAGCACGTCGCGCGGCTTCTTGCCGCCCGCGACACCGCACGTGCGGAGCGAAGCGGCAATCGTCGCGGGCCTTGCGGCGGCGACGCTGCGCGGCCGACATCCGCTGGACTGGAGCGCGCTGGTCGCCGACTACGACCGGATCCGCGATCACGTATCGCACGTCGTGCCCGGGTTCACCGATTTCAACGCGCGGATCCGCCGCAGCGAGGCGTTCTACGCTCCGGTCGGCGGGAAGGAGCGCATCTTCCGCACGAAAACGGGGCGCGCGAACTTCACCGTCAACACCATCACGCCGCTGGACGTGCGCCCGGGCGAGCTCGTCATGATGACGATCCGCACCCACGACCAGTTCAACACCGTCGTCTACGGGCTGGACGACCGCTATCGCGGCGTTTTCGGCGGCCGGCGCGTAATCTTCCTCAACCGCGACGACATCGCGGCGAAGGGCTTCGAAGAGGGGCAGCTCGTCGACATCACGAGCCGCTTCGGCGAGGCACGGCGCACGGTCGAGCAGTTCCGCATCGTCGGCTACGACATCCCGCCCGGCTGCGCGGCGACGTACTATCCGGAGACCAACCCGCTCGTCCCGCTCGAAAGCACCGCCGACATCAGCAACACGCCGACGTCGAAGTCGGTGATCATCTCGCTCGAGCCTTCGGTGCCCGACGTTTCGCTGGCCGTCTGACGACAGTCCGACCCTCCACCCATGATCGAGCGCGAACCCGGTATCGAACCAACCCTGGATCCCGGCCATCCGCTGTTCGGGCTCGGGTACGCTCGACCGGTCGCGCAGCGTGAGTTCGTGCATGTCGGCGACGGCGGTGCATCGGTGCGCCGCGCGGCCGTTGCCGAGGAGACGCCGGTCGCGCTGGTCTACAACGGTTGGCCGCACGTGGTGATGATGTGCACGCCGGAGGACATCGAAGACTTCGCGCTCGGGTTCACGCTCACCGAGGAGATCGTCGATCGTCCGAGCGCCGTCGAGAGCATCCGTGCGGTGCGCTACAGCCAAGGAATCGAAGTGGAGATCGCGATCCCGATTCGGGCATCGGAGGCGCTGCGCAAGCGCGGCCGAACGCTCGTGGGCCGCACCGGCTGCGGGCTGTGCGGCGTGACGACGATCGGCGACGCGCTGCGTTCCGGACGCACCGTCCCCTCGCACCGGCAGATCGCAGCCGCCGCGCTCTTTCGCGCCGGCGAAGAGCTGCCGAGGTGGCAGCATTACAACGAGGGTGCGGGTGCCGTCCACGCCGCCGGTTGGGCGACGCTCGACGGAGCGGTCGTCCTCGCGCGCGAGGACATTGGCCGGCACAACGCGCTCGACAAATTGATCGGCGCGATGGTGCGCGCCGAGTTCGATCCGGCCGGTGGATTCGCCGTCGTGACCAGCCGCGCGAGTTACGAGCTCGTGCAGAAGTGCGCCGTGGCCGGAATCTCGCTGTTGGCGGCGATCTCGCGTCCGACCGGCCTCGCGGTACGGATGGCGGATGCCGCCGGCATCACGCTCGCCGCGCTGCTGCGCGGCCACAGCGTGAATCTCTACAGTCATCCCGAGCTTGTCGAGGGACCTTCGTCGTCAGGCCGAGCGAAGCCGAGGCGTGACCCCTAATCGTGCTCCTCGCGATCTCGGCTTCGCGCTTCGACTGCGCTCAGCGCGAAAGACGAGGGTCCTTCGACAAGCTCAGGATGACAGGGGGGCGATCGCCTTCCTGGGGGCGCGGAGCCGGACGCGCCACAGCAGCGCCGTGCCGAGCGCGAACTCGACGATCACGCACACCAGCGCGACGCGCGGGCCGAGGCCGGCGCTGCGCGCGTCGTAGAAGGAGACCACCGGCTGAGTGATCGCCGGCGCAGCGACCTGCGCGACGGCCGCGGCGAGGTTCCACACGCCCATCGCCGAGGCGAGCGCCGCGCTCGGCAGCACGGCGTACGCGATCGCCCAATCGGCGGTGAAGAAGGCGCCCCACGCCGCGCCCGCCGCGATCGCGCAGGCGAGCGCGACGGCGAACGTCGGCGCGGCCGCGAAGGCGCCGACGGCGATGGCGATGGCAAGGCACGCGATCGTGACCACGATGCGTTTGTCGAGCCGATCGGCCGGGACTCCGGCGGCGGCCGCGCCGCCGACGCCCGCGATCGTGAACGCGAGGAAAAGGATGCCGGTCGTCGTGCGCGCGTCGGTGACGCCGAGCGACTCGCGCACGAAGAAGAACAAGAAGCCGAAGAGCGTGTAGAAGCCGACGTTTATCAGCGCGCGCGAGGCGATGACGATCCAGGCGTTCGCGTCGAGGCGCAAGGGGCGCGCGGCCTCGCGCGAGCCGGGGAGCGTGCGCGCGTAGGCGTCCGTTATCCACCAGCTCACCACCAAGCACGCCGCCAGCGCAATGCCGAGCGGCGCACCGTGCAGCACGATCGTGAGGACCAAGCCGACGACGCTGCCGCTGAATTGGTACACGCTCATCCACGACGACGCGCGGCCGACGCGCTCGGGTTCGACGTAATCGCCGACAA
>JAQBPL010000263.1 GCA_028287545.1 Vulcanimicrobiota bacterium
ACCCGACGGTTGCACGGACCGGAGCTCCGGCAAACGATCCCGGCGACTCATACTGGACCCATGCTTCACGCATCGATCCATTGCGCCCACCATCGATCATATACAACTGACCCGCGACGGAAAACTCACGATTGACGCGCGCCGAGAGGAAAGCTTCGACCTCGTCGACCGTCGCCTTCGGCAGCAGCGACGGATCCGGCTCACTGGTGTATGCGAGCTGACCCCGCAGCGCAACGATCGGTTTTCCACCGATTCCGAGATTGGGCAGTCGGAGATCGTTGCGGAGATAGCTCTCGCCAAGCTCGTTCGTCGCGCGCAACGAACTGTGGCAGGCATCGCACTGTAAGCCGGTCTGCATCGAGAAGGCTGGAATCGCCTCCGCACGCCGACTCGCACCGCCGAGCGCCGCTGCGACGAGCACAGCGATGATGAAGGTGCGGATCCTGTAGTCTCGCATCGGACCTACTTTGGCTTTGCGACGGCGCAGCTTGCGACCGTCGCGATGTCGGCAAACGACTTGTGTACGTTGATGACCAAATCGCCGCCGATCAGCTTATCGAGCGGCACGTCGAGCGTGGTCCGGGAGTCACCTTTGACGACCGGCTGAAGCGGGTAAAGCGGGCGAGGCGCGTACTTTTCGCATGTCCCCGTGTGGAAGTGTGCCGGCTGCGGATCTCCGGACCCGCCCTTCATCCGCAACTCAACGAGCGTCTTCGCCCCCTGCGGCGTCAGAGTCGCAGCGCCGCTTTCGCCGGAACCGCCCATCACGTCAAGCTGAATCGTTATCGGCGCGTCGGCCGCAAACGATTGGGCTGAGAGACCCGCATAAGAGAACAGGATCAGCGCAGCGAATGGTGCTACGCGACGACGCGAAATCAACGGAGCCCTCCTTGGCCTGAATCGTTCGATATTATGCTCTATCGGGTGAACGTGGACTTTTTTGAGGCTTCCGACAAGCAACGGACATTCTTTGCTATGTGTCGTGCGCTGAGCGGATGTCGTCCAGCGGGAGCGCTGTGACGCGGCCGGTCGTGCTGCCGATGACGAGCGTGCGCCCGACGACGATCGGCGACCCGACGTTGAACGGCGTCCCCATCTTCTTGCTCCCGAGCACCTTCCCGGTCGCCTCGTCGAGCGCCCACAGATAGCCCTGGAGGTCGCCGAAGTACAGCACTCCATCGGTTGCGACGATGCCGCCCGGAACCGGTCCGTGAACCTTCGTGCGCCAGCGAAGCGTCCCGCTCGCCGCTTCCAGGGCGTGCATGTACGGTGCGATCGCGCTCCCGAGAAAGACGCCGCCGTTATCGTAGAGCGGTATCGCGGCTTCGTTGCGCGGTGGAATGAGGCCCGTCTCGAGCCCGACGTTCCACCGCCACGCACCGGTCGCCGAGTCGATCGCGTATGCTCGCTCTTGTCCCTGGACGCCGACTCCGGCAAGCGCGCCGGGCTTGTCCGGTGCAACGTCGTCACAGAAGACCCTCACGCCGTCGCTCACCGGCGGACAATCGCCAACGCCGGAGTTCGCGTCCGAGATGCTCGCTTGCCACATCGTCGCCCCGTCGCTCGCGCGCAGCTTCCATACGCCGTTCGGGAACAGCCCCGTCGTGACGAACGCACCGTCGCCGGTCGGGAGCGCGCCGACCATCGATGCAACGGCGCCGAGATTGCGCTCGTAGAGAAGGCGGCCAGTTGCGGGGTTGATCGCCACGACGTAGCCTGCCCCGTCGTGATGGACGAGGACGCCGCCGACGAGGGCCGGCGTCGGCATCCCGCTGCCGTGGAGGCTGACGCTCCATCGCTGCTTGCCGTCAACGGCCCCTACGGCGATCAGCGCATTCACGCCGCTGCCGACCTCGACGCGACGGCGCGGCACGTAGGTCGTCGAGTTCTCGTTCCCTTCGCCCACGATAACGAGAGCGCCGATGACGAGCGGTGCGGACATCAGCGCGTTACTCGCCTTGTACCGCCAGCGCACACTACCGTCGCGAACGCCGATCGCGGTCAGCCACCCGCCGTTGTTGTCGGTGTAGAGCATGTCGCCGACGACGGTCGGGCTCGATGAAATGGGGCCTTGCGTCTCGACGCTCCATCGTACGCTCAGATCTCCCGGCAGGGCCGCGTTCCCGCTCGGGACGCCGCGGAACATCGTCCACGTCGAGGGCGCCCGGAAGTCACCGACACTCTGGGCGTGAAGGACGGACACAGACGCGCCGGCGGCCACGGCGCAAACGACGGCGACAGTGACGAGAACGAATCGGGGTCCCATCGCCAAGGTCTTTCCCTCCACGGCGCTGGTCGCGTTGGTCTAAGGGTCATACGCTTTGGCTAGGCTTGCCCTAGTCTGGCTGCCCTACCGACCGTCGCGATACGGTGACACGGGCCGACGAGACCCGCGTCACATTGCCCTAAGGCGCGCCTCGCCGTTTAATGCCGCTCAGCGCTCTGGACGCGACCGTTTTCACAATTCCCTCAGAGGTCGTTGTTACAAGCTGTTCAACTCGCCGGCACGACCGGCCGGGTGTAAGCCTGCACAACCGAAGAAGGAGTCACGTGTGCCGTTCCAATTCGACACGCTCAAATTTGCCATGCCCATCGCGCTGCTCGCGCTCGTCCCTGCTTGCAGCGGCGGCGGCGCGACCACGATTCCGCTCACGTCCAACAGCGCCAGTTCCGCGGCGCGCGATACGCTGAGCGGCGGATCCGGCAGCGGCGGCACGGGTGGCGGCGGTACGCCGGCGCCGAGCACGAGCTTCCGCGTCACCTCGCGCATCCAAGACCTTCAGGCCTACAATCCGAGCGGCTACTATGCGGTCTCCTACACGTACGTGATCGACGGCTCGACGTATCACCCGTACGGCACCCCGAAGGTCGACGTTGCGAACGGTCCGGTGGACATCGGCGCATGCGTCACCGTGATCGGCACCGTCATCAACGGCGTGAACTACTTCACAAAGATCGCCACAGAGCTGCAGTCGCTCTGCCCCTAACGCAAAAAAGGCCCCGACCGATCGGTTTCGGTCGGGGCCGCGTGCGGTCCGAGCTTAGTGCCGCGGAGAACGCTGCACGAACGTGTCGGTGAACGTCTCGCCGAACTCGATCTGCGCGTATTTCGGCTGGAGCGCCGCCATGGTTTTCCATTCGTCGCGCGCGCCCGACGCCGGCATGATGCCGTCCGTATCGAACATGTTCTTTTCTTCGGTCAAGACGCGCACGTATGCCGCCGGATCTTTCGCGGGAGGCAGTGCGGCGGCGATTGCCGCGGCGTCGTGCGACCGGATGAAGGCGAGTGCCCGCAACTCCGCATTCACGAGGTGCTGGACGATCTCCGGATGCGCGCTGACGTAGGTCTTCGGCAGGTAGAGCGCCGTCGATGGATACAGCTCTCCGAGCGCGCGCCGGGTGCCCTCGGCCGACGAGAGATCGGCCATCACGAATGCCGCACCTGAGGCGACATAACGGCCGGCGTCGGCGGTCGAAGCGACCATCGCATCCGCATCACCGCTCTGCAGGGCCTTCTCCATCTCGGCGCGGGTGGCCAACGCGAGCGCCGTATAGTCGTGCAGCGTGAAGCCGCCGCGGGCCGCCAGCCAGTTCGCCGTCGTGGTCTTCCCGGAGTTCTTACCACCGGTGTAGATTTTCAGGCCTTTGAGGTCGGCCAGCGTATGCACGCGATCGCGCAGGCGCGACGCGACGAGCAGTTTGAAGCCCGGCGCTACGCCCATCGCGACGACCGCTTGCGTGACGAGATGATCGTCGGACTGCGACATGAACGTGTGGTGGAAATAGGCAACCGCGCCGTCGGCGCGACCATCCTTCATGAGCTCGCCGGGCGACGGCGAGGCGGGGCTGTCGACCAACGTGACGATGAGCCCCTCGTCGACGAAATATCCCAGGCGTTCGGCGACGAG
>JAQBPL010000278.1 GCA_028287545.1 Vulcanimicrobiota bacterium
ACATCGTTGCAGACGGTCGTGCGCGACCCATCGAGGCGCTTGAAATCTTGACACATCGGCAGGACCGTGGCCGAGACATGGAGCGCGGTCGAAGCGGTGCGCTTGTCGGCAGCGAACGACGGGGCACTCATTGCGCCGACGATCGCGGCGACGGCGAGAGCGGCGAGAACTGTCTTGCGAAACATGATGTCGGATCCTCTCGGCGTTGTGTGTCGTGCCCCGCGGCTGTCGCAACCGGGCTTCGACTGCAGTATGCACGGCGCACCGCCTGATAGATACGGAGCCTCCCGACACTTGACCGCGCGTTAACCGCGCGTTGATACTGTGCGCTCCCGGGTTAACCGTTACCGAACCGTCCGCTTACAATTCCCGAAGACTCCTAAACGCTCAATCCGGCACCCGCACGTTCGCGTGGCGGAAAGAAAAAGAACCGCGCGTAACGCGGTCCTTCTCACTATGGAGACGAGCGGATTCGAACCGCTGACATCCTGCTTGCAAAGCAGGCGCTCTACCAACTGAGCTACGTCCCCGATTCCGGGCCTTTCGCCGCGAGGGTCCCGTTGTGCCTGGCAGCCTTGGTCGCACCGTCGGCGAGGGGGCTTCCCGGACGTGAGGGCCGCCGGAAAATTAGGGATCGGTGATCCTCCGCCTCCCTCGGGGAGGTGCGAAACGGTCGCGCGACAAGCCATGCCTGATGCCCTCGGCCCCGACGACGCCCCTACTCTACCCGGTCGCCCCCCGGGTCGACCAGACCGACGACTACTTTGGAACTACGGTTGCGGACCCGTATCGGTGGCTCGAGGACGTCGACTCCCCGCAGAGTCAAGCCTGGATCGAGCAGCAGAACGCGCTGACCGAGTCGGTTCTCGCGACCGTGCCGCAGCGCGACGCGATTCATGCGCGGCTCACGCAGCTGTGGGACTACGAGCGCCGCTCGGTCCCTGAGCGAGCCGGCGAACTCTACGCGTACTATCGCAACACTGGCTTGCAGAACCAGGCCGTGCTGTGGGTGACGCGCGACCTCGCCCAGCCTGGACGCGTGCTGCTCGATCCGAATACGTTCTCGGAGGACGGAACGGTCGCGCTTTCGTCCGCGGCGTTCAGCGAGGACGGGGCACGGCTCGCATACGGCGTCTCGTCGTCCGGTTCGGATTGGATCGAGTGGCGCGTCCGCGACGTTGTCACCGGCGCAGATCTGCCCGACATCGTGCGCTGGTCGAAGTTCTCCGGCGCCGCCTGGCGGCGCGACGGCAGCGGCTTCTATTACAGCCGCTACGACGAGCCGGCGGCCGAGACGCAATTCAAGGACGCGACGTATTTCCACAAAGTGTTCTTTCACCGGCTCGGCACGCCGCAGTCGACGGACGTGTTGGTGTACGAGCGCCCCGATCACAAGGATTGGAGCCTCAACGCGCTCACGACCGAGGACGGGCGGTATCTCGTCATCGACTCCAGCCGCGGCAGCGATCCGTACAACCGGCTCTTCATCCAAGATCTGAGCACCGGCGGTCCGGTCATCGAATTGCTCGCCGACGGCGACGCCCGGTACAGTTATCTCGCCAACGACGGTCCGACGTTCTACCTCTACACCACCAAGGATGCGCCGCGGGCTCGGGTGATCGCGATCGACGTCCGAGATCGCTCGGTGCGTGAGGTCGTCGCCGAGTCGGCCGACGCGCTCAACGACGTCGCGTTCTTCGGCGATCGCATCGTGGCGTCGTACCTGCGCGACGCGCTCGCGTACGTCGCGGTCTACGGCCTGGACGGCGTGCAGGCCGGTGAGGTCGCGCTGCCGGGGCTGGGCACCGTCACCGGTTTCGGCGGAAAGCGTGCGGCGCGAGAGACGTTCTACGGATACACGAGCTACACCGAGCCGAGCTCGATCTATCGCTACGACGTCGCGACCGGGGAGTCGACGCGCATCTTCGTGCCGCGCCTTGACTACGATGCGAATGCCTTGACCAGCGAGCAGGTCTTCTTTACGTCGAAGGACGGGACGCGCGTCCCGATGATCGTGACATCGAAGAAGGGGACGCCGCGCGACGGCAGCGCCCCGGCGATCCTCTACGGATACGGCGGCTTCGACATTTCGCTCACGCCGGCGTTTTCGTCGGCCGCGATCGTGTGGCTCGAGATGGGCGGGATCTACGCCGTCGCGAACTTGCGCGGCGGCGGCGAGTACGGTGAGGAGTGGCATCTCGCGGGCATGCGCCAGCAGCGTCAGAACGTGTTCGACGACTTCATCGCGGCCGCCGAATACTTGATCGACGAGCGCTGGACCTCGACCCCGAAGCTTGCGATCCACGGGGGCTCGAACGGCGGGCTGCTGGTCGGCGCCTGCATGACGCAGCGTCCCGAACTTTACGGCGCGGCACTCCCCGCGGTGGGCGTGCTCGACATGCTGCGCTTTCCGCGTTTCACGATCGGCTGGGCGTGGACGTCGGATTACGGGTCGCCCGACGATCCGGACGACGCGCGCACGCTGTTGAGTTACTCGCCATACCACAACCTACGCGAAGGCACGCACTACCCGCCGACGCTCGTGACGACCGCCGACCACGACGACCGCGTCTTCCCGGCCCACTCGTTCAAGTTTGCGGCCGCGCTGCAGCACGCACAAGGCGCTTCCGCGCCGGTGCTGCTGCGCGTCGAGACGAAAGCCGGTCACGGCATGGGGAAGCCGACGTCGAAGGTGATCGACGAGGTCGCCGATCGCTACGCGTTCCTCGTGAAGACGCTGGACATCGAACCGCTCGTCTGAAGGGATGTGCCGCTCAGCGGTTCCGGAAGTCGGAGCGGCTCTCAAAGAGGCTCGTCGTTTTGGTAGACGATGTCGCGCAGCGTCACTCGCATTGCCGATCGTCAGCCCGTTGCTCGGCGAGGGGTAGTTGATCGGGCGGCTAATCGCCTGACTCGCGACGATCGAGCCGTTGACGAACAAAGTTCGCATCGTCGACTGTGAGGGTTGGCAATGATGGATAGGCTGTCGCCCGCTATCGTTGCGGCGTTCGTCGCCGCGCTGCTGACTTTCGCCGCCGCGGCCGCCCAACAAGGTACCGTCACGCTGAGCGTGTCGCAGCAGAATTCGTCGCCAGCACGCGCCCGGGTCGCGACGGACCCGACGGGGATCCGGGGATTCTGCCTCGAGCCTTGTTCCGCGCAGTTCACATCCGGCACGACCGTGACGATCTCGGTCGACCGTTCGGGCGGCTCCTGGGGAGGCGCATGCGCCGGCCAAACCGGGACGAGTTGCAAGCTGCGGATGGACGCCGATCGCTCCGTATCGATCGTCTTCGCCGCAGCGACGTTGACGTTGAATCAGAGCCACGATCTGAGCGGGATCGTCGAGGTAAACCCCGATCCGCGGCGGAGCTTTTACTCGTCGTGCAGGCCCGGCGGTTGCCGGCAGGCGTACGATGTCGGTACCGTCGTGACCCTTCGGCCGAATCTCCCGCCCGGAACGTATCCGAGAGTCGTCTTCGGCCACTGGGAAGGCGACTGCGCCGGTCAGTCCGCGACCTGTACGCTGACGATGGATCGCGACAAACACGTCGATATCGTGTGGGATAGCGGCGAACCGAAAAGCAGCGGCGCGTTTGTTCTCAGGATCGTCGATACATATCCGGGAGCCTTCGAGGTCACGCCGCCCGGAGCGACGATGCTCGACTGCCGGCCGGGTGTGAGTGTGTGCGAACAGCACTTCAATGCAGGCACCAAGGTTACGATCCGCGCGTTTCTGGGTGGAGACGTAGTCTTCGATCACTGGGAGGGTGCGTGCGCCGGCCAGGAATCCACCTGCGCCATCACGATCAGCGGTGACACGGTGATCAAAGCCTTCTTTACGAAGCGCTGAAGCTGGGGCGCGGCGAACTTCGCGCGAGCCTGGCCGCCGTTGAAGCCGCGGTCGTCCCGTGTCCCTTGACAGCCGGTACCTATGCGGCGACAATCGAACCGTCGCGGCAAGGCGGTTTCGTCCTGCCGTAGATTTCTCGTCGCTGTTCGGGGGTCACGCGATCATGGCAAATCCACTCACGCTCATCCTGCCTATCGAAGACGGTCAGCTTCCAGCGCTGATGCAAGCGCTCGCGGGCCAGCAGCAGAACATCGGGCAGGCGTTGATCGATCTCGGCATCGTCCACTATGCCCGCTCCGTCATCATCGACTCCTCGGTGCGGAACTTGCAGCCGTCGCCGCCGTTCACCGGCGGACCGTACTCCATCGCGATCATCACCGAGTACGACGGTGACTTCAACTCCTACATCCAGGAGTTCGTCGACAAGATCGGCGACGCGTTCAACATCGTGCTCAAGTACGTCGTCGGCGGATCCGCGGTGCTGCCGGTCCAGCAGAACCTCGCAGCGTTCCAAGCGTTCCTCGCCGCGAACGACATGAGCCAGCAGAAGAACGTGCCCAACGGCGAGCTCTTCTCGGCCTACCCGCAAACCGTTCAGAAAATCCTCGGAGCGTTTCCGCCGTCGCTCGCCGCCGCGGGCTGAGCGTGTCCGAACTCCCGCTGGCCGACATCCAGGGGCTGATCCTGCGCGGCTACCGCTACGACGTCGCTCGGCACGCGATCGTCCACTGCGGCGGAACGGCCGCGCAGGCCCAGGCCTTCCTCGCTGAGCTGATCCCGTTCGTCACGACGGCGCAGCCGTGGACGATGAAACCCGCCTCGACGCTCAACATCGGCATCACGTATGCGGGGCTGGTGGCGCTGGGACTGAAGCCGCAGCCGAACGACTTTCCGACGTCGTTCGTCAACGGCGCCGTCGGCCAAGCCGCGGTTGTGTACGACACGGGCGCAAACGCACCGGCGAACTGGGCCGGAAACCTCGGCGATCCCGACACCGCGCACCTCATCCTCACGTTCTACGCGGTCGACGCGGAAGTGCTCGACGTCGCGCTCGCCTTCTGGACCGCCAAATTCCCCGCCTACGGTATCGAGCTCGCGTATACGATCCAGGCGAATGCCCTGCCGAACGACGGCGTGCACTTCGGTTTTCGCGACAGCATCGCGCAGCCGACGATCGCCGGCGCGCCGGTGCGCAAGCACGATCGCCCCGACGACCAGCCGGTCGCGCCGACCGGCGAGTTCTTGATGGGCTATCCGAGTCAAATGCCGGGCATCACCTATTCCGTGCGCCCCTCGCAGCTCACGCTCAACAGCAGCTTCGGCGCGTTCCGGATCCTCGAACAGGACTCCGCGGGCTTCGAGACGTTTCTGCGAACCGCCGCGACCGCGACGAAGCTCGACCCGGAACTCATCGCCGCAAAGGTTTGCGGACGCTGGCGCAACGGATCGCCGCTGGTGCTCGCGCCCGAAAGCCCGACACCGCCGGTCCTCGACGATCAGCTCAACAGCTTCACCTACGGCTCGGCAAACGCCGGTGCCGCCGACCCGCTCGGGATCCGCTGTCCGGTCGGCTCGCACATCCGCCGCTCCAACCCGCGCGATCAAAACGTCGTCACGTCGCCCACGAGCGGACACCTGCACCGCATCGTGCGCCATGCCATGCCGTACGGGCCGCCCTACACCGGCAGCGGCGAGGACGACGGAGTCGAACGCGGTCTCGTCGGCTATTTCATCAACGCCGATCTGTCGAACCAGTTCGAGTTCGTCATGAACTCGTGGATCAACACCGACGGGTTCGTCAAATCCGTCTGGCTGCCGACCGGCGGACCCTACGAAGGCAACCCGACCAACAACATCGACGGCAGCGACGTGTTCCTCGGCGAAGGACCCGGCACGCTGACCGTTACGCAAGCACCCCAGAAACCCGGCGGGATGGCGACCAACACGCAGTTCTCCGCCGCCAAGCAGCTGATCACCACCAAGGGCGGCGCCTATTGCCTCCTGCCCAGCATTACCGCGCTGAAGTACCTCGCAGGCGGCGCGGCCTGACGCCGCTCACCGCCGCCGGGAAGCGAGGAGCTGCAGTCGCGGATAGTCGACCTTGGCGTTGTGCCTGCGGTCGACCGGGATGGTTTCGATCGGGACGACCTCGTCGATCATCGCCCACGACAGCCGCGTGCGAAGATCGGGGACGTTCACGCCGTCGCCTTCGACGAACAGCACTCTGCTGGCGTGCGAGCGTACGAGGGCCGAGCGACGGATGCCGGCGATGAAGCTCGCTGCGCATTCGACGGCCAAGGGGTAAACGGTACCGCGTTCATCGGTTATGGCGGCGCCGGCTCGGCCGAGTAGCCAAAGCCGTCCGCCGGCGTCGAGCCGGCCGAGATCGCCGGTGCGGTGAAAAACTCCGTCGGCGACATGGATCTTGGTGTCCTCGTCGCCGACGCCATTCAAGTACCCCGGAAGGACGTGGGCCCCGGCGACGACGATCTCGCCCGCCACATTCTCGGCAACCCGACGCGCTGCAAATTCCGCGCTCGTCAGCGGACCGAGAGGGTGTCCCCACTGGGACGCGATGACCGCGACGTCGGTGGAAACGTCAGGCCGGCCGACGAGCAAACCGTGTCCTTGCCGCATGAGATCGATATCGTTCGGCGTGATCTGGAGGTGGGCGATGTGCGCGATCGGCTCCGCTTCGGTGGAACCGTAGATCGCATGTGTACGGGCACGGTGCGCTACGCGTTCGAACGCTTCTAAAATGACCGGGAACACCGGAGCGCCGCCGCTGTAGGCTTCGTTGAGGCCGTTCAAGCGCGTATCCGCCTCGTCGCATCCTTCGGCGAGACGCTGCAGCACTGCGGGCGAGCCGATCAGCGTCGTGCAGCCGTGCCGACTGATCGCCGCAGCCAGCGCTCCTGCATCGGCCTTCCCCACTGAACGAAGGTTGACGTCAGGAATCACGCTCGTGCCTCCGGCCGCGAGATTTGCGAGCAGCACGATGGGCATCGTTTCCAACGTCGTCGTGCCGAGGTGAACGTTCGCGAGGATAGCCTTCATCTGCGCATCCAAAACGCCGTGCGATCGCACCGCGACCTTCGGTGCGCCCGTGCTCCCGCTGGTGAAGGTGATGAGCGCCGGATCGCCAGGCTCCCGAGCCTCGATGGCGACGGGCACGCTCCCGGTCGACGGCGCACCGACGCTCCCCATCCCCGGAAACCATCCGAACACGAACTTGCGTCGAATGGTCCGTGCCGCAGGAACGATGAACGCGAGCGCCGCTAGCCGTTGCGCTGCGATCAAGGCTGCGGGCCGCACGGCTTCGATGCAGCGATTGAGACCCGCGAGTCCCGTCGATGCGTCGGGGACCACCGCCACGAGGCCGCACCGCCAGACGGCGATGAGCGCGATGTACAGGTCGAGCGACATCGGCACGGCGATCAACACGCGATGTCCGGGCCGCAAGCCCGCACGCCTCAGGTCCTCTGCCAAAGCGGCGGCTCGATCGCGAAGATCCGTGTAGGTGCATCGACGCTCGGTGCGATCGTCGACGATCGCGCACGCGTTCGGTGTCGCGTCGACGCGGGCTTCGAGCTGCCAGGCGATATTCACCCGTGCAAATCCTTTGAGAACACCGCGTACGTCCGAAACGGATCGCCGAAGCGGCGGCTGATCGCGAGGGACGTATTCGACTCGTGCATCAAGGCGTGGATCGCGCTCGCAAATCCCGCCTCGTGCACGGCGAGACGGATCCGATCCGACAGCAGAGGGCCGAGCCCGGCGTAACGCCGATGGGGGTCGCGCGCGATGGTCTTGATGATCGCGATCCGCCCCGCTGGGTCGCGCGCGTCGTTCAGCGCAAACGCGAAGCCGACGAGACGGCCGTCGTGCTCCGCCAAAAGGCAGAGCCGAGGGTCGACGAGCGGGCGAATCTGCGCGTACATTGCGAGAAACTCTTCGATCCCGATCGGCGAGTAGAGCAGGTTCTGCCGAAAGCTCGTGATGCACAGCTCGAAGACGGCGCGCATCTCTGGTTCGTAGTTTGCCGCGTCCAGGTTCCTCAGCGAGACGCCGAGCGCGGAAAATTGCGACTCGAGGCGTGCGCAGCGCGGATCGCGGGTCTGCAGATCGCGATCGCGGTGCGAACGGTAGCGAGCAAATTGCGTGAAGCCCGCGCCGGCAAAGTCGTGCGGCCATTCCGGCGGGTTTTCCGACTCCAGCAGAAAGGCCGGCGTGCCGTCCGACTCGACGACCAAACGATAGGAGCGCCACGTGTTGCCGTCGATCGGCCCGATCGCGAGATCGCAGCCGTTCTCGCGCAGACGGGCGCTTGCGTGGAGCAGCAGGGCGCGCGCGGCGGCCCGGTCGATCGCGGAGTAGTGCCCGAGGAAGCCGACCCTCCGCGAGAGGTGCGGCGGCGGCGTCTTCCACCACAGCGTGACGTCCGCGCGGACGTCATGGCCCTCGGAGGCCACCCAGCGTTCGTCGCCGTCGAGCCAGGGCGCAGCCTCCACGAGCTCGATCACAGCGCGAGCGTAATCCCGAGTCCGAGCGCCGTGCCGGCACCGGCGAGCATCGTTTGGCGCACCCAGCGCGGCGCGTCGCGCGGGCAATCGAAAATGTCCGGCTGCGCGAGAGCGAACGCCAGACAGCAGACGAAGACGACTGGGAGGCCCAGCGCCGCCCACAGCAGCGTAACGGGATGAATGCCCCTCACCAGCAGAAGGGGCGCAAACAGCACCACGACCGCCACGAGCGAAGAACGGAACGCGGCAACGCCGGCCGACGCGGCGTGGTTTCTCGAGAGACGCAGCGTTAGGTCGAACAAGGCAAACGTCACGGCGAAACTCAGCGTGTACGCGTAGAACCAATCGATCGGTGGAAAGCGGACGTTCAAGACCGCGAGGACGAGGCCGACGAGGCACGAGGCAACGACGGCGCGGACGTCATGCCGTGGTCCCTCCACGGCGTTGCGGCTTTCGAAGTGGTCTCTGAGAAAGAGCGTTGCGGGTGCGATCAGCCACGTCCAGCCGCCGAGCACCCACAGGGCATATCCGCTCAAGATTGCGGCGAGCAGCGCCTCATCCAACAGGGACGTGCGCCGGCGCTGCCACGCGGTGAGGCCCAAGAGACCTGCCAGCGCAACGAAACGCAGGGCCAGCTCGGCCGCGTGGAGGCCCTCCAACGTCGTGAGCAAGGCGTAACCGAAGATCGGGACGGCGAAGTTGTCGAACCCGTCCCAAACCACGGCCTCGAGCAGCATGGAAAGTATGGCCGCGATTAGGGCGATCAGGCCGTCGTCCAACGCGTTCACGTGACCCCACGCGACCAATGCGATGAACGTCGTGATGAACGTCACGACGGCAAACGCGAGCGAACCCTCGACGCTTTTCCGGCCGTCGTGGGTTTGGTATTGGAGCGTGCCGTACTTTACGCCGATAAGCGCGGCCGTCGCATCGGCGAAGGTCAACCACAGCATGGGAATCACGTAGAGCACAAAGTTCCCGCCGGCAAGAACGAAGAGCAGCGTTACACCGGCGATGAAGTAAAACTCCCCGCGCGATACGCGCTCGACACCGTGCAGCACCGTTCCCATCGACGTGCGCAGCACAGGGAGCATCCGCAAGCCGACCAGCGCGCCGCCGGCCAGAACGCCGAGCACGACGACGGGCCAGACTTCATGAAAGAGCCAGGGCAGGGACGTGCTCACCAGGCCCATCCCGACGTGAAGCGCCTTCCGGGAAAGTTCGGGATGGATCTTCGTTCGCGCGCCGAGGACGCGAATGCCGGCGAACAGTGCGCCGAACGCGACCAGAACGATGAGGAGGCCGAGGAGCGGCGGGATCATGCGACTTGCTCGATGACGAGGCGCGAATAGAAGAACGCGTTGTCCTTCGCGTGCAGCGTCTGCGCCAGCTCATCGAGCGGGACCAACTGCGCTGCCATCGAGGCCGGCCTGCTTCGCGGCGCGAGCATGTTCCAATACAGCAGCCGCGCGCCGGCGTTGCTCGCGCCCGCGAGACGCCCCAAGAGCGCCGCGTAGTTCTCCTCCGACATGTACTCGAAAATGTCGCTCAGGTTGAAGCGATCGAACCGCACGGCAGGTTCCGCATCGAGGCAGGCCTCGATGGAGCCATGATACGTCTCAAGCCGCGTGATATTGCGGCGAATCGCCTCGAAGTTCTCGGCGCGCAGAGCGAACGGCAGCTCCTGTGCATGCTCGCCGCAAAGGATGCGTTGGAGGTAGGAGTTCGCCGAAGGGTCGAGCTCGACGAGCGCGTGCTCGGCGCGACGGAATATCCGATCGGCGACCGAGCCGTCGACGTAGTCGAAAAACGCCGGGTCGCGGCCTAGCCGGCCCATGATGAAGCGTGAGAAGAAGAGCCGAAAGAGCGCGCGCCACCGCCACGAGTTCCAGCGGTCGCGGTAGAAGACGATGCGGTCCGCGTGCGAACGCGGGGCAAGCAGGGCGCGCACCGTGCGCTGCGCGTGGACGAGCGGCAGGACGCGCGTCCGAAATAGCCGGAAGTACTCGTCGAACTTGCCGCAGTTTGCCGCACCCGCGGCGATGGCGTGCGGATGTGCGTCCCAATATGCGCGAACGCCGGGGTCGAGGCGGCCGGTCAAACGCCGGTAGAACGCTGCGCGGTCGGCGCACGGCCGGTACCCGAGAAACTCCAGCAGCTCCTGGTGTTCGAGGTCCTGGTACGCCGCGATGCGCAACCGCACGGCCGCGATCTGCGCGAAGCTGAGGTCGACGGCGATGACGCGTGCCGGCGAGTGCGCGAGCATCGCCAGGGCGTTGTCGCCCGCCGAGGCTATGGACAGGCAAACGTCGCCCGGCTGGATCGCGAGACCTTCGAGGAGGACGTCCGCATCCTCCCAGCACTGCGCGTACCGCAGCAGGGAGAAGTCGGCTTTCGAGGCGGCTTCGGTGCTGGCGGTCATGGCGCCGCCACCCGGCGGATGAGACCGCTCGCGCCGTCGAATTCGACAACGTCCCCGGTCCGCAGCCAAGTCGTCAAGCCATCAACCGCGACGATCGATGGAATCCCCATTTCGCGCGAAACGATCGCGGCGTGCGAGAGCAGGCTGCCGCGCTCGACGAGGATGCCGCCGGCCGCGGGGAACAGCATGACCCAGCTCGGGTCGGTCCGCTCCGTCACGAGGATCTCGCCTTGCTCGAACGATGCCGCCGGATCGCTCACCACGCGCACGATGCCGCGCACGATCCCGGCGCAACACCCGAGGCCGCGTCGGGCGTCATCGCCTTTCGCCGCGACGAGTGACGGCTCTGCCGTCAGGATGCGCCCGTTCTCCATCACGACGCGATGCGGCGGCGACGGCATCGCGGCGTGGCGCAGCGCTTCGCTCCTGCGTTGCGCGATCGTCGATCGTATCGCATCGACCGCGACGATATCCAACACACCGAGCGCCTCGTCGATCTCGAGGTGAAAGACGTCATCGGCGTGTTCGAGGATTCCGGCACGCTGCGCTCGGCTGCCCAACTCGCGAAAGATCTCGCGGATCCGGCCAAAGAGGCGAGTGCGTTCGAAGCGGAGGTTCTCGCGGTCACGGATGCGATCGCGCGCGTTGCGCAGCACCCAGGCGAAGACCGCCCGTCGCAGCGGACGTACCCGGAGCGCGGCGGAGGCACGGCCTTCGGCGGCGCGCGCGAAGTCCCGCGCGTGCGTGCCGGAAGACGCTCTTTCGCCGGCTTGCGCAGCGCGCGCGATCGCGCGATAGAGCGGCAGCGGGTTCATGCCCAACGTGACGCTCTCGAGCTTCAGCTCGCTCTCGCACCGATCCCCGAATCGCGCGACGTACGCCTTGACGAGGCGTTCCAAATCGGGTGCGCCGGCCAGCCCGAGCGACCCGGCCTGCGCATCGCCGCGCGCGAGCAATGCGACGATTTCGGGGTGCGCCAACGCGATCCGGCCCATCTCGACGATCAGAACGGCGGGCTCCGCGCTCACCATGCCGCCGCATTCGGAGACCAGCGCGTTCTGCAGCGTGCCGTCGGCGTCGCCGCACCAGCGCTTGCACAATCCGCAGAGCGTCCCGAAGAAGATCATCGTCATGAAGTCGTTGACGAGCGGCGTGTCCCAACGATGTGCGAGGCGATCTTCGATTTGCCGAAATTCGGCGATGACTTCGGCGTTGCTTGCGGTCGAGAGGTCGGTTCCGCGGGCCAGCGTCTCGTCGAACCAGCGGTGAAACGCGACGATGCGCTTGGGCAGCAGCAGATATTCGCGCACGAGCGCAAACCCCATGCGCAGCATCGCGGCGAAATCGGCGATCTTTTCAAACCTGCGCGGCGTGAGCGAGCCCAGCGCCTCCGGCGGCAAACCCTCGTCCAGCCCCATCATCCGCTCCATGAACGTACGGTTGAAGCGAAACCCCGGGAGCAGCGCCAGCAGGCGGTACCAATTGACCAGGTTGTAGTACATTCGGCCTTCGACGAGGCCCAGCAAGTTCTCGAGCGCGTCGTCGTGCTCGTCGATCGTGCGCGGCGAAACCTGCAGCACGTGCAGCAGCCGGCGGTACGCTTTGGCGTACGCATAGCGCGCGAACGAGAACGTCAGCGTCGAGTTCACGCCGCCGTAGCTTTCGGCGATATTGCTGTTGTCCCAGATCGTGGCCGTCTGCGCGAGCGTGGTGATCGGGCGTGCCTGCAGAAGATGAAGCGTGGCGCCCGCGAGCGCCCACTCGATATCCTGCGGTGCTCCGAACGCGGCTTCGACGGCGCGCGCGACGCGCGCGATGTTGCGCGCCGCGGCCAGCTCGAGCACCGGCTCCCCGTCACGGGCAAGGAGCTCGCCGTCGGGTGCGATCCGCAGCGTATCTCCGTTGGCGTCGCCGGAAACCAGTTGTTCGCCGAGCCCGTGCACGGCGCTGATCACGATGCAGTCATCGCCGGTCACGGGGTCGCGGCTGAACGCGACGCCGGCCGCATCCGGCGCGATCATCTCCTGCACGATCACGCCGGCGGAGGCTTGCGGCGGAAGGCCCCGGCTGCGCCGATACGCCGCGACGCGTTCGGAGAGCGCAGAACGGCGTACGTCCATGATGCGGGCCGCGACGTCGCCGGGCGCGACGTCGAGAAACGTTTCGAGCTGGCCGGCGAACGAATGCGTCGCGCCGTCTTCGTCCGCAGCCGACGATCGCACCGCGAAGCGGTCACCCTGCATCGCGCCGACCGCCGCATCGATCTCCGAACGTGCGGCGTCGACGTCCGCGTCGGAGGCATCGGCTGCGATCGCGAACCAGGCCGGGACGGGAAAGCCGGCCGCCCGCAATTTCGCTAGCCCGACGGCTTTACCGCCGGCGCGCGTGCCTTCCAGCGGTGTCTCGCCGGCGGTGAGGATGACGCTCGCTGCGGCGTTCATCGGAGCGACCGCACCAGCATCGGCACGGCCCCGAGGCCGAGATACATCGCGAGGGTCCAGACGCCCGAGATGACCTCGATGGTCTTGGCGCGAGCCGTCTGCGGCGCCGCGAGAAACCAGATGCCGGCGGCGCCGGCAGACGCCATCACGACGCCCAGACCGATCGCTTCTTGCGCGACCTGATCGATCGCGTGGGCGGCGCCGAACGCGGAGCACGCCGTGACGCCGATGGCCGCCAGCCAAACGCCCACGGCAGCTCTGCGGCCCCACAGCACGGTGTACGTCTCCACGCCGCGCTCCTCGTCGCCCGGCGCCCGAATCTTCCGCCCGACCTCAACCACGATGCCGTTGCAGAAGCTGACCAGGAGAAACCAGCTCAGCGCCGCGGGAGCGGACGCGTGCGCGGGGATCCAATCGAACGCGCTGATGTAGAGATCGATGATCGGCATGATCGCCATGTGCGAGATCATGTAGAGGATCGGGCGTGCCTTGAGCCAGTTCGGCACGAAGAACTCCGCCGTCATAAGCCCGAGATACGCCCAGACAATCGCGAGCAGACCCAAGAGCCGCACATCGACTGCGAGCGCGACGAGCACCTGCACGATCGCGCACGCGATAGCCAAGCCGCGCAACTCGCCCAGACGAACGATGCCGCGCTGCACGGGCCGGTACGGGCGGTATTTGCTGTCGTCCTCGAAGTCCTTGAACTCATCGGCAATCCGCAGCTGCAAGAAGATCGTCAGCGACGAGATGAAGCCGGCGAGCAATAACGCGATCGGAGGAAAGTGCGACTCTCCGCGGAGCAGCGCGGAAAATGCGATCGCCGAGCTGCTGAAGGCCGCGATGAGCAGGCCGTGCGCGAGGAGCGGAAAGCGTTCGCGCTGGTAGATCGACCAGCGATTGAACGCATCGATGACGTCAGCCACGTGCGAGCTGCTGGTGAGCGCGGGCGAAGTGATCGGCGCAGATCGCCGCCGAGATCGACAGCTCTCCCGCGAGGCACAGCGCCGCGGCGATCTCGGCCAGCGTGTCGGCGCCGCCCTCGCCCGGAAGCCGCAGCAGCTCGGAGCACGCGCGCTGCGAAGGGAGTTGCGTCCCGCCGCCGACCGTTCCGACGACGACGTTCGGCAGGGTGACGCTCGCGTACAGCGACCCGTCGCCCGCGACCTCGAAGCGCGTGATCCCGATGGCGGATTCGGCGACGCACGCGGCATCTTGTCCGGTGGCGAGGTACAGCGCCGCCAGCGCGTTCGCGTAGTGTCCCTGAATGCCGATCTGCCCGGCCATCGCGGCGCCGACGGCGCCGACGCGCCAGTATTCGCAGAGCAGCTCCGGTGTCGTGTGCAGATTGCGCTCGACCGCGCGCGCATCCAAACGCACCTCGGCACTGACGCGGCGACCCCGCACGCCGAGCAGGGACATCGTGGTCGCCTTCTTGTCGCCGGAAAAGTTCGCTTCGATGAAGTGGCCGCAAATTGGGACCGGTGAGTGTTCGAGCACGTACTCGCAGACCGCGTGCGTCGCGATCGTCACCATGTTTTGCCCCGCCGCTTCACCGGTCGTGAACTGCAAGGAGGCGTACACGCGGTTCCCTTCGACGGAGGCATCGACGGCGATGAGACGTCCGTAGCGGGTCGTTCGCGCGGCGGCCGCGGCAAGCGCATCGCGCGAAGCCGTCATCCATTCGGCGAAACGCAGCGCTGCAGGGAGATCGGACAACGTGAACGCAGGCGCTCGCGAGATCGCAGCCGCCGTGACGCGCGCCGCGCAGCCTCCCGCCTCGGTGATGGTCTTTGCTCCGCGTCCGTAGGAGGCGACGAGTGCCGCTTCGGTCGTGGCAAGCGGAACGTAGCCGTTCCACGGCCCGTGCGTCCCGTTTACCGACAATGGGCCAATGACGCCGACCGGAATCGTCAGCGCACCGATGTAGTTCTCGATGTTTCGTCCGACCGACTCGAGCATCCCCGCGGCGTCGTCATCGAACAGCACCGATGAGGCTTGGGCGCTCGCCCCGCACGTTTCGAGTCGCGCCCGCACCGTCTGGGCGGTGAGCGGCTCGTCGTGCCCGCTGCTCTGCATGGTGATAGTCCCCTCGTAGAAGCGATGCCGTTGCGGCTCGTGGATCCGTGTGCCAATCCTAAGCTGCCGCGCTTCGTGGGGGCGTCCGTAGTTCTACGGATTAGCCGGCCGGCACGCTCCTGCTATACTCGCCTTGCAATGGACGCTTTCGCAGGCTTGCTCAGGCCCCTTCATATCGTTGCCGCCAGCGCGTGGTTCGGCTCGGCCTTGATCTTCCACGGGTTCGTCGAACCCACGGCCGCTGCGCTGGGAAAGAGCGCGGAGCCGTTCTTCTTGCGTTTTCTCTCAGGGCCATTTCGGACGGCGATTTCGCTCGCGGCAGTGGTGACGATCGCGGCCGGGATGGGGATGTACTGGCACGATTCGAGCGGGTTTACGAACGGATGGATCTTTTCGGCCACCGGTTTGTCGTATACGACAGGCGGCGTCGCCGCGCTGCTCGCGCTCGTGATCGCCTTGACCGTCACCGGCCCGAATACACTGAAGTTGGGCGCGCTCGAACGCGAATTCAACGCCAACGGATGGAACCTCGGCGACGCGGACCTCCAGCGATTGCACCGCGCCAAGCGACGTCTGCAATACGGCGGCCGAATCGGCACGGGATTATTGTTTGTGGCACTCGTGGCCATGGTTGTCGCTCGCGCGCTGTAGAAAGAAGAACCCACATGCGAGAGTGCCTAGCATCTCCGACGAACGAGCAACGATGAGCGAGTCCAACTCCGATCGAGAGCCTCCAGGCTTTGCCCCGACCGATAAGATAGCGCCCTACGGCGGGATTTCGTCGGCTTTCTTTAGGCTCGTCGGCCTCGGGGACGTGCTGTTCATCTCGAACGAGTCGCGCTTGCGCGACATTCGAGACTCGGCTGCATCCGGTACGCCGATGGATGCACTCTACGCCCGTATCCGTGAGCTATACGGCGTTGATGTGTCCGGCCTTGACCTTCTCGTCGACATCTTTGAGCAGATACAAAGTGGGCCCGTCTATCAAGAATGGCTCAAGTCTCAACAGTAACGAGGGCCTCGTCGCTGCAACTCGCCAGGCCCGGAAATTCAACAGGCACCGTAATTTCCTACGGTGCCTGTCGTTTCTCTGGTGGGCCATCCTGGGTTCGAACCAGGGACCTCATGCTTATCAAGCATGCGCTCTAACCAACTGAGCTAATGGCCCGGAGCGGGGGACGACTTAGTGTATTGGAGCCCCGGGCCCTTGTCAACGTCGGTCAGCGTCAAATCATTTTGATCCAGGCTCCCATGAGCGCGTCGTCTTTCTTGACCTGTTCCATCGCCAGGTCGCGCAGGGCGTTCGCCTCGCGCTGGAGTTCGGCGCGCTCCTGCATCATGCGGTCGAACGCCGCCTGCTGCTCCAGCAGGGCGATGTCTTCCGGCCCGGCCGGCGCGGCCGGATGCGCGGGGTGTGTGGGGTGGGCCGCCGCCGGGTGTGGGACGGCGGCGGCCTTGGCGCCCGCCGCCCGGGACGTCCCTCGGGACGTCGCCGGAGCGGTGCGGGCGAGCGGTGGTCGGACGGCGATGATCTCCATCAGCCGATCGAGCGGATGAACTCTTTGGTGATTTCGTTGTCGGCCTTGCGTTGCTGCATGGCGACGTCGCGCAGGGTGTTCTGCTGTCGTAAGAGCTCCGAGCGCTCCGAGGTCATCTCGTCGAACTGCTGCGACTGCGCCTGGAGCTGAAGCTGGAACATCAGCTGCTGCGCCTCGAGACCCTGGGTCGCCGCAAGATACCCGCCGTTGAGTAGATCCTGGCCGGTGTTGGCGACGCCGCCGACGTTATTGGCGCCCGTGCCGCCGAACCCGCCGGTCAGGGCGCCGGCGCCGATGGTCAGCGGATTGCCGCCCATGAGCGCGCCC
>JAQBPL010000288.1 GCA_028287545.1 Vulcanimicrobiota bacterium
GCACCGTCTTCGTGCGCGGCGCGGCGCGCGGGCCGGAAAATTGCTGGGAGAGGATCGGACGTCCGCCGAGGGACGCGGTCGCGGTGAAGTTCGCCGGACGCTCGCGGCTTGCCAGATCGACGAGCGCATCGAGCGCGGCCGCGTTTTCGCATGCGCACCCGAACGAACCGTTGCGGCGCAGGTCGAGCAGACCGCGCGTGACGCGGTCGATCGTCTCACCGTCGGCATTGCGGGCGAGCTCGAGCCGCAGCGCTTGCGCCTGCGCGGCGACGCGGCCGTCGAACCAGCGGTAGCGGCCCGGCAGGTTCACCGCCGCGCCGCGCGCCGTCGCGTAGAGTTGGTCGTCGATCGTCTTGGCCAGCGACGCGGCGCGCGCGGAGTAGCCCGGCGCGTGGGTCAGCAGCCGCGCGAGGCGAGCGCGGTCGGCGAACGCGAGGCGGTCGCGCTGCGCGTCAACCTCACCCAAAAAACCGGCCGCGTGGTCGCCGGCTGCCGCGAGCGCGTCGAGCGCCGCCAAACGCAGCTGCGCCTTGCAGAGGTCGCTCTTGCACCAGCGCGCGTGGCCGGTGGGGTCGGCGAGCACCGCCGCTGCGTACGCGTGCGCGCCGGCGAGCAGGGCGGGATCGACCGGGATCTTCGCGTCGCGAGCGCGCGCCAGCGCGGCGAACGCCGGAAGCGAGTCCCACGGATCGGACCCGTTCGCTTGCCAATACGACGCGAACCCGCCGTCGCTGCGGCGCAGCGAGCGCAACGTCGCGATCTCTTGCGCGGCGCGTGCGCGAGCCGCGCTCGCATCGTCGCCGCTGCGTGCCGCGAGGATCGCGAGGTCGCTCGCGACCGCCAGGCGGCTCGCCGCGGAGATCGTGAGCCGCTCGTCGCCGAGCAGCGCCGCTCGCGCCGCCACCGTGATCTCCGGAACGAGTGACGAAGCCAGCGCGACGTCGAGTCCGCCGCTGTCGCGTGGCGTGTCCGCCGCGACGTCGAGGCCGACGGTCGCGCGCGTGTCGGTCGTCCCCGTCTGCGCGACCGCCTCGGAGGTCTCGGTGTCGCGAACTCCCAGCGGAACGGCGAACGCGTCGCCCGCGTGCGCGCCGCGCACCGTGATCGTCGCGGTCGCATCCCCCGTCCCCGTCGCAACGATCGGGAAGCGGTATGCTTTGGTGATGCGTTCCAGCGGCGCGTCGAGCATCGTCGTCGCGACCGGCTTGTCGTTCACGAGGAACGCCAGCGGCCCGCTCAGCGTCGCCGCGACGTGCAAGGTGCCTTGCGAGCCGGTGCCGTTGGTCACCGCGACGCCGCCCTGGAACCTATCCCCAGGCCGCGCGAACTGCGGCAGCACCGGGTTTGCGACGAGCGGTTTGGTCGTGCGGAACGTCGCTTCGCCGTTGCCGAAGCGTCCGTCGTCGGTAGCCGAAACCACCATCACGCGCCACGTCGTCAGATCGTCGGGTAGCGTGAACGTCGCGCACGCGTCGCCGTTCGCGTCGGGGCGCACCGCGCCGGCGAAGTACGCCAGGGCTTGGAATTTGCGGCGCACGCGCGGATCGGCGTCCTCGCCGGAGAGGCCGCCGCCGAAACCCCAGCCTTTCTCGAGCGGGCGGGCCGGCGTCGCAAGGACGAGGGTCGAGCGATTGTCGGCGTAGCGCGTCGAGATCGGCTGTTCCGCATAGACGAGTTTGACCAGATCGGGGGGACGATACCCGGTGAGCTGCAGCACCGCGTCGTTCACGACCATCAGCGCGGCCTGGCCGCCCACCGGACGGTGCGCGCCGTCGGCGAGGTGGAACCGCACCGTCTGTTTCGCGCCGGGCTCGAGGACACCGGCGTCGGCCTTCACACTCGGGATGACGTACTTCGCGTCGACGGCGACCGAGAACGCCGCGAAGCCGACCCGCGCGAGCGCGTTGCCGTTGTCGGCGGGATTCGCCGCCGGCAGCGGACCGCGCCGCACCAGGAACGCTTCGACCGCCGCGTTCGGCAGCATTCCGGGCGTCACGGTGAAACGCACCGTAGGCGCTGCGCTCGAGGTGATCTGCGTCGTCTCGAACAGCACGCCGTGGCGCACGACGGCGAAGTGCAGCTCGGCGTTCGGGAACGGCGACTGCACGAGCGCGGTCGCGGTATCACCGGGCTTGTACGAGGTGCGGTCCAGCTTCACGGTGAGCTGGCTCGGGTCGCGCGCGAACCACGCCGTCTCGCCGCTCCCGCCGACGAAGACTTCCACGTCGGTCTCGGCCGCGTCGTCTTTCGCGCCCGCAACGTTCGCGCGAATCCGGTACGAACCGGGCTTCGGCGGCGTGAGCTTGAGGGTCACCGGCCCCTCGGCAGTGGTGACGTCGCCGCTCGCGACGGTCTCGTACGACACCGAATCAACGGCTTGTTCGGCGCCCTCCGCGATCTGTGTCGCGCTGGCGTATTTCGCGAGCTGCAATTCGAGGTGCACTGGCGTCCCGACGCTCGATGCGCCTCGCGCATCGGTCGCGATCACCGCGACGGCCAGCGGCGATCCGGCCGTGCCGACGTCGTCGGCGCGCAGGCCGATCAGCGTCTCGGCGGGGAGTGCGGTGAACGTCTTGAGATCCGAGACCGCGACGTTCGACGCGTCGGTCGTTTCGGCGTCGACCTCGTACGTCATCGGGTACGGGAGATCGGCCGCGACGGGAACCGAGACCGTGCTCTTGCCGGCGGCGTCGACCGTCGCGGTCGTTTGCAGCACGTCGGTCGCGGCGTCGGGCTGCTGGTCCGGCCAGAACCAGTGCCGCCCGAACCGATACGCGTCGCGTCCCTTCGGCGTGAAGTCGGCCGGGCGCCGGGTCACCGTGAACGCGGTCGATGCGCCGGTGAGCGGCGCGCCGAAGAGATAGGCGTTCGTCGCCGCACCGGCGACCGTGCCGCCGCGCTGCGCGACGTCGCGGTCGAGGCTCAGATCGACTT
>JAQBPL010000312.1 GCA_028287545.1 Vulcanimicrobiota bacterium
GGTGACAACGCAGCGGAGACACCGAGCGCTGCGAACGGAATGGCGGCGATGCTCTTCAGCGCGAGACCGCGCGAGACAAATTTCTTACCCATGGCGGCGGCTTCGCGTCACGCCACTCCAAACCTCGCCAAAGACTAAAGACGACCGGCAACCGCTGGTGAGCGCGGCGCCGGTCGCTTACCGCAGGGCTATTTCTTCACCCAGGCGGTGCACCAGCCGTTCGGGCTGATCTTTCCGGTGACGACTTGGCACGAAGCGGGCGGCTTGAACAGCCGGCATCCCGAGCACTTCTGAGCGTGCGGCCCGGGCTTGTCCTGATATTTGAACTGCGCTTTGTTGTCGGCGGCCTGCGCCGGCGAGAGGGTCGCGGAGATCCCGAGCGCGACGAACGGTATGGCGGAGATGCGCTTGAGCGCAAGCCCGCGCGAAACGAATTTTGCCATGATCGTCCGCTTCGCCCTCCGAGTCAGGCCTCCCTCATTCGAGTGCGGATCGAATCGGCGGGCCGGGCGACCGACACAAAAATTGGCAGTATTTTTGCACGACGATCGGCGCGACGCGGATGACGTTTCCGATGATGACGTCGCGTTCTGCGGCGTGTTCGCCAAATGTCGTCGCAGCGCAATGCAGCGCGTTCCATTGTTCGAGAGCGCTGCAGAACATTCGCCTGCTACACTCCCCAACAACCGGTCGCTGCGCAGCGGCTCGTGATTGTTCCGTGCTCTGGGTTGGCACGGTTATTCTGTTTCCCAGGAGTCCTCATGCACCGCATTTTGCGCGTCCTCAGCGTCGTGAGTTTTGTCGCGTTCGCTGATGGATCGTTAAATCTCGCTCCGGCTTCCGCACAGAGCCAACCATCTGCCGCGGCTGCACAGCCGCAGGGCGTCGCACAGCCCGCCGCCGGCCGCATCTCGGTTGCGGGGCGCATCACCAACGCGCGCGGGAACGGCGTCCCGTCCGCGACGATCTCGATCGTCGGGAACGGTGCGCGCACGAGTGCGCAGACCGACGCGGACGGCAACTACAGCTTCTCGCTCGCGCCCGGCTCCTACACGATCTCCGTCATCAAAGGCGGGTATCAGAGCGCGTCGAGCGACGTGATGGTCGTGGCGGGCTCACCCGTCACGGCGAACGTGACCCTGGTCGAGGCGAATCTTTCGAACCTTCAGGTCATCGGCCGCACCTCCGGGAGTGGGACGCGCAATCAAGCGCGTTTCAACGTCTCGTCGTCGTCCGATGCGCAGATCAACAGCCAGGTGATCGAAAACCGCACGACGCCCGATCTCACGCCGCTGGTCAACGAGCTTCCCGGGGTGATGGTCGCTCACAGCGCAACGCAGCCCAACGAGAACTTCATCGTGCGCGGCTTGTCGGTCGAGACGAAGACGACGCTCGACGGTCACCCGGTTTCGTCGGGGACGTCCGGAACGTTCCTCACCCAGTTCATGTCCGCTCCGCTCTTCGGCGGCGTCGACGTCCTCAAGGGCGCCGGGCTCAACGGTCCGACGGCCGGGCAGTCCGCCGTCGGCACGGTCAACATCCGCACGCTGGACTTCACGCCGAAGGACAGCAGCTTTTTCCAGGTCGGCAGCGACAGCTACGGCGGCACCGTCTACACCACCGTCGTCGACATGAACTTTCTCAAGAACAACCGGCTTTCGCTGATCCTCGGCCGGTCGTTCAGCGGCTACCGGGGACCGACGTACAACTCGTCGCAGATCGGGTTGGACAACGCCGACGGCACGACGCCTCGGTACACGGGTACGTTTCAAACGCCGGCGCTCACCAACAACGTCGCCGCATTCGTCAACGATTTCAGCAACACGTACTCGCTCAACGCGGAGCTGGCGAAGCTCCGCTACCGGTTCTCCGACCAGACCTCGGTGATGCTCGAGTTCCTCGGACTCCAGGGACGCTACGATCCGCAGGGCGGTTCGTACGGCCAGTTCTCCGGTTACGGGACCGTCCCGGATTGCTTGAGCGCGGCGGGTTCGAAGGGGGTCGCGACGACCTCGTGCGGGGTGACCTCCGTCTACAGCACGCCGCAGCTCTACGGGACGCCGACCGCCGGGGGCGCGCCGTTTTACACGACGGGGATGGCCGGGCAAACGAACGTGCCGTTCTACGCGTTCTATCCGGGCTCCGACGTGCGGCAGAACCAGCCGAACTTCAGTGCCGACTTCACGACGACGTACAAGGACGCCACGATTCTTTTCCGGCCGTACACCGCGGCGATCAACCGCCTCATCGACGGGAGCGGTGAGAACGGCGTACCGGGGAACTACGGTGGCTGGTACCAGGTCACGAGCAACGCGAACTGCCAAGTCCAGTACGTGGCGGCGAGCACGGCGAACGGCGGTGCGAAAGGCCCCTGCTACGTCCCCGGCGCGGCTCCCAGCGTCGGCTACGTGACGAATTCCAACGTGCCGCACGCCTACGCGACGACGGGCGCCCTGCCGAACGGCTACGTCTGCTCGACCGCCACGCCGTGCTTGACGACTCCCGAGCTGCTGGACAATGCCGGCCAGTGGGGCTTCGGTTCGCCGTACACGACGCTCGAGCTCGACAAGCTGTTCGGCTATACGTTCGACTACATCAAGCCGGTGGGAAACAACACGTACAACTTCAGCGTCGACCACTACTATGACGACGCGCAGAGCTACCTCAACGACGCCTCGCCGCTGATAGCGGGCTGCTCGTTCACCGAAGGCTCGGTCGCCAACACCGCGGCAAGTGCGGGCCTCGGGTACCAGCCCGGCTGCACGCTGCCGAACCTGCGTCCCTCACCGATCGGCGTCCCCGAAACGTTCTCTTCGATCACCGACATCGCCCTGACCGCGCAATTCCAGCTCACGCCGAAGCTGGAGTTCGACTGGGGCAATTACTTCACGCACTACGTCATCCTGGCGCAGAAGACCAACCCGGTGCTCGCGAGCATCTTCGGCGCGAATACGTCGGCGATTCCGCTCCCCAGCTACAACGGGATACCGACCCTCGTCGGCAATCAGCTCTCGGCGAGCCACTACGACCCGCACTTCGGTTTCGTCTTCCGGCCGACGCGCGAGTGGGCGATTCGCGCCACCGCCGGCTCGTCGATCTCGATTCCCTTCGCCAGCCAAGTCTCCGGCTTCACCAAGATCAATCAGAGCTCGACCGGGACGACGTTCACCACGCCGAACAACTCGCTGCTCCCCGAGGAAGTCGTCGCTTTCGACCTGGGCTCGGATTATCGGCTGCGCAACGGTACCGTCCTCGCGGCCGACATCTACAACGACGACGTTCACAATGCGTGGCTCAACACGTCCGCGCCGTACACCGGGCCCACGGTGCCGGGACTCGAGAACAGTCCGAACGTCTACCAGTCGACGTACTACAACGTCCCGCATCAGATCGCGCAAGGGATCGAGCTCTCCGCCACCAACGAACCGGCGCGCGGTCTGGGCTACCGGCTGACGACGTCGTTCGCGCGGAACTACTACCTCGGCATCCCCGCGTCGTTCTTCTCCGTGCCGCAGTACAACTACAACGGCGAGCAGATCGTCGGCATCCCGTACGCCAAGGGATACGCCGAGGTCCAGTACGCCGCCGCCAAGGGAACGCTTTTCCGCCTGGGCGCGGACTACGAGGGAAACAACAACGCGTTCAACTACCCGGCGTTCCTGACGTTCGACGGCGGCGTCCGGGTCAATCTCAGCCACGGCGTCGTGCTGGGGACCAGCGTCGAGAACCTCACCGGCGTGAATTTCGGGGCGAACCTCGGCCACGCGGTTCAGTATCAGGGCGTCGACCCGGTCGCGGCGCAGATCGTGAACGGCCAGTACGTCTACACCGCGAGCAAATACCTCGGCATCGTGCAGCCCGGCTTCCGCACGTTCCGGTTCACCCTCAGCAAGCGGATGTGAGCTAGCGGCCCTGCCAGCGGGGTGCGCGCTTTTCCTGGAAGGCGCGCACCCCCTCGACCGCGTCTTCGGACTGCAGCGCCGCGACCAGGAGCGGGAGCCGCTGCGCTTGCGCGTCGGCGGCCGAGAGCGTCGCGGTGCGGCGCACGACTTGCTTCATCGCCTGCACCGAAAGCGGCGCACAGGCGAGGATGTCGCCGACCCAGCGCCCCACCGCGTCGTCGAGCTCGGCGCGCGGAACGACCTCGTTGATGAGCTGCATCGCCAGCGCTTCGCGCGCGCTGATGCGCCGGCCGGTGAAGAGCATCGCCATCGCCGCACGGAACGGAACCTGCCGCTGCAGCAGCGTCATCCCGCCGTCGAGCGGCATGCGCCCCACCCGCGCTTCGGGCAGCGCGAACGTCGCCTCTTCGCAGGCGACCACGATGTCGCAGCCGAGGACCATCTCGAAACCGCCGCCGAGCGCGAAACCGTTCACCCGCGCGATCACCGGGACGTTCAACGTTTCGCGCAACGCGATCCCGCCGAACCCGCCCGGGCGCGGCGCGGCCCAGTATTCCAGACCGCTCATCGACGGGTTCTTGAGATCGGCGCCGACGCAGAACGCGCGCTCGCCCGACCCGGTCAGGACCACGACGCGTATCTGCGGATCCGCCTCGATGGTGCTCCAGATGCGCTGCAGCTCGTGCTCGGTCGCGATGTCGACCGCGTTGAGCACGTCGGGACGGGCGATCGTGACCGTCGCGACGTGGCCGTCGACGGCAAGCTCGACGCTCATCGCGCGTCGGGAGCGGCCGCGGCGCGCCGGCCGAACACTTCGGCCGTATGCTGGCCGAGCCGGGGCGGCGCGCGGTGCAGCGTGACGGGGGCGCGGGAGAGCTCGACCGGGCCGCGGATGAACTTGACGCGCTGTCCCTCGCCGTCGCCCTCGAGGATCATCGCATTGTGGACGGTCTGCGGATCCACGAGTGCCTCGCGCAGCGTGCGTACCGGACCGCAGAGGAGGTCCTGCTCCTCGAGCCGCGCCAGCCAATGGGCGCGCGTGTTGGTCGAGAACCGATCCTGGAGCAGGGCGTCGAGCTCGCGGCGGTGCTCGCGCATGCGCGGCATGTCGGCGAACCGCTCGTCGAGCGAGAGGTCGGCGATCTCGAGCGCGACGCAGATGTCGCGCAGCGGGTTCTGCTTGAACGCACCGACGAGCACGAGCGGGCCGTCCTGCGTCTCGAACACGCCGCACGGCGGCATCGCCGCCCAGTTGACTTCGTAGTCGGCCATCATCAGCATCGCTGCTTCCTGCATCTGCATGGCGAGCATCGAGTTATAGAGCGAGACGTTCACTTTTTGCCCGAGGCCGGTTCGCTCGCGGTGGAGCAGTGCCAGCAGGATCCCCTGTACCAAGTGCATCCCGGCCGAGTAGTCCGCGAGCGCCGTCGGATAGATCGTCATCGGCAGATCGCCGTAGGCGCGCCGCGCGATGACGCCGCTCATCGCCTGCGCCAGAACGTCCTGACCGCCCTTGTGCGCGTACGGGCCGCTCTCGCCGAACCCCGTACCGAGCGCGTAGATCAGGCGTGGGTTCAGCGCGCGGCAGTCCTCGTAACCCAGACCCAGCCGTTCCATCACACCGGCCCGGAAGTTGCTGACGACGACGTCGGCATCGGCGATCAGCGACCGGATCTCCGCCATCTGCTCCGCGTCGCGCAGATCGATGGTGACGCTGCGCTTGTTGCGGTTCAAGCTGCAGAAGATGGGGTTGTCCGCACCGGCGATCGGCTTGAACGTCGAGCGGCTCAGGTCGCCGGTGCCTTGCCGTTCGATCTTGATCACGTCGGCGCCGTAGTCGGCGAGCGTCTGCGTACAGACCGGGCCCATCATCACCTGCGTGAAGTCGATGACGCGGATTCCGGCGAGCGGTAAAAGGGCTTGCGTTTCTTGCTGCGCGCTCATTACCTTAGACCGCGACCTCGTTCGTCGCGCGCACGAAGGACGGCACGGCGAAATCTTCGCCTCCATCGCCCGGGTCGGCGCCCTGCGCGCGCAGCGCGCGCTGGACCGCGCGCACGTCGACGTCGCGGACGCGCACCCTTTGGCTCAGCGCGAGCGCGGCGGCGACGCCCGCGGCGTCGCCCATCGCCATGCACGGCGGGATCTCGCGGGACATCTTCTGCGCTACGGAGGTCGCCGAATAATGGCGCCCGGCGACGAGCAGGTTGTCGACGCCGCGCGGCAGCAGGACGCGGTAGGGCATGTAGTAATCGCGCCCGCGCGCCACGCTGTCCGCGAAGCGCGTGCGGCCGGAGAGGTCGTCCTTCGTCATGACGTATTCGCCTTCGAGCAGCCGCGTCTGCCGCACGCCGGTCTGCGGCGCGACGTCGACGACGTAGCAGCGCTCGAAGCCGGGCAAGTTTGCGCGCACGAAATCGACCGCCTCGTAGATGCGCCGGCGTCCCTCGACGTCGATCTTCGTGAGGTCCGAGACTTCGAGGCCGTCATGCCCGGCGATGTGCGGGCAGTTGCACCACACGACGCCCGGGAGCGGCGTCTTCAGCCACCAATCGGACCACGAGCCGCCGAAGATCTTCTTGATCTGACGGTCGAGCTCGGCGAACGCCTCCGGATCTTCGTGCTGGAAACGCTCCGCGGCCTCGGTGTCGACGCCTCCCAGGCGAAACACCGTCGTCATGACGTAGTTGCCCCGGATGTGCTGCGCGCCGGCGGATGCCGCGACGTCCAGATCGCCCGTGGCGTCGATCACCACGTCGGCCAGGACCGCTTCGCGACCGCTCTTCGTCTCGCAGACGACGCCCTTCACCGCGTTTCCCTCGACGAGCGTTTGCGAGAACCACGAGTGCAGCCGGAGCGTCACGCCGAGCTCCCGCACCAGCTCGAGTGCGACGCGCTTCCAGCCGTCCGGATCGAAGGCCGCGGCGAAGCAGATCGGCCGCGGCGTCTTGTGACTATAGAGATCGATCGTTCCCCAGCGCGTCCACGTCGCGACGGTCGCCGGGTCCTCACCCCATTCATCCTCGCGCGGGAACGTCGCCAAGCCGAGGGCGGCCATCCGCTCGATCATCGTCATGCACGTGCCGCGCACCGAGATTTCGCGCAGATGGTTGTCCCACATGTCGTCCAGGACGAGCACCATTCCTCCGGAGGCCAAGCCGCCGAGGTGGTTGTAGCGCTCCAGCAGGACGACTTTGGCGCCGCTGCGCGCCGCGCTGAGCGCCGCCGAGAGCCCGGCAGGCCCGCCTCCGACGACGACGACGTCGGTTTTTTCCACGACCGTGACGTCACGCGGCGAGTCCTGGAGCCATTCCTTGATACGGTTCATCACTACCTCGGGAGTTGTGCGGGGATGGAAGTCGCGGTCGCCGGCGTCGCTTCGAAATCGACCCGGAACGTGCGGTCGTCGAGCACGACGCGAGACTCGAGGGGCGCGGACTCGGCGACGATCTCGCCGCGGCGAATCACAAAGAGGCGGTTAGCGCGCAGGCGAAGCGCCTCGATCGGGTCGGACGCCTGCAGGACGACCAGATCGGCGTGTTTGCCGACCTCGATGCCGTAGTCGCCCAACCCCATCGTGCGCGCGCCGCTCTGGGTCACCGCGGCGAATGCTGCGTGCATCTCGTCGCGGCCGGTCAACTGACCGACGTGCAATCCCATGTGCGCGACCTCGAGCATGTCGTGGCTTCCCAGGCTGTACCAGGGATCCATCACGCAGTCGTGTCCGAACGAGACGTTCACGCCGGCCGCCAGCAGCTCGCGCACGCGCGTCATGCCGCGCCGCTTCGGATAGGTGTCGTGCCGGCCTTGCAGCGTGATGTTGATGAGCGGGTTCGCGACGGCGTTCAGCCGCGCTTCGCTCATCAGCGGAAGCAGCTTGCTGACGTAGTAGTTGTCCATGCCGTGCATCGACGTCAGGTGCGAACCGGTGACGCGGCCCTCGAGGCCCAGACGTATCGTCTCCGCTGCCAGGGTCTCGACGTGGCGCGAGAGCGGGTCGTCGCTCTCGTCGCAGTGCATGTCGACCATGAGGCTGCGCTCCGCGGCGATCTCGCAGAGTTCGCGGACCGAGGCCGCGCCGTCGGCCATCGTGCGCTCGAAATGCGGGATTCCGCCGACGACGTCGACGCCGCGGTCCAGTGCGCGCAGCAGGTTCGCACGGGCGCTCGGGCTGCGCAGGAATCCGTCTTGCGGAAACGCGACGAGCTGCAGGTCGATGTAAGGCGCCATCGTCCGGCGCACGTCGAGCAGCGCGTCGACGGCGACGAGCCGGTCGTCGCAGACGTCGACGTGGCTGCGGATCGCCAAGCTGCCGCGCGCGATCGCCCAGCGGCACAGCTCCAGGGCCCGCTCGCGGACCTCTTCGATCGTGAGCCGCGGCTTCTGCTCGCCCCAGATCGCGATCCCTTCGAGCAGGGTGCCCGACTCGTTGTGCCGCGGCCGGCCGACGCTCAGCGCCGTGTCCAGGTGGAAGTGGCTGTCGACGAACGGCGGCGTGACGAGCCGTCCCCTCGCGTCGATCTCGCGCCGTCCCGGCACGGCGAGCAGCGGCGTGATCTCGACGATGCGTCCGTCGCGCACGCCGATATCGACGCCGCTGCGGCCGTCGGGAAGCGTGGCGCCGCGGACGATCAGGTCGAGCATCGAGGTTCCCTCACGAGGCGGGCGACTGATAGCGCAGCAGCCGGCGTTCGACGACGCCGACCAGGTTGAAGAACACGATCGCGAGCAGCGCCGAGACGATCACCGCCGCGTACAGCCGTTCCGCATGATAGTTGAAGGTCGACTCGATGATCAGCGCGCCCAGGCCCTTGTTGCTGCCGATCCATTCACCGACGATCGCGCCGACCACGCTGCCCTGGGCCGCGATGCGAAGCGCGGAGAACAAGAACGGCATCGAGCGCGGGAGCCGCAGGTCGCGGAAGATCTCGAGCTTGCTCGCGGAGAGGACCCGCATCAGCTCCAGTTCGTTCTCCGTGGGCGACTCGAGGCCGCGAATCATGTTCACGAGCGTCGGGAAGAAGCAGATGACGGCCGCGACGATGATCTTCGGCACGAACCCCAGGCCGAAGATGAGGACGATGACCGGCGCGAGCGCGAGGATCGGAATCGTGTTGAAGAACAGCACGACCGGGAAGTAGGTCTGCTTCAGCAGACGGCTCGAGACGAAGATCATCGCGATCGCGACCGCGACGACGTTGCCGAGCAAAAAGCCGGTGATGCTCTCGAGCATGGTCGGAACGGTGTTGCTCGCGATCAGCGGAAATTCGCGGACCAGGTCGAGCACGACGGCAACCGGCGTCGGAATGATGAATCTCGGAACGCCGAGCGCTGGGACGAGGAACTGCCAAAGCAGCAGAATCGTCGCCGCGCCCAGGATCGGGAGCGACGGTTCGAGGCGCGATCGCATCGCGGTCAGCAGCTCTCCAAGAGGGCGCGGACGTGCGCCATCGCCTCGACGGCCGCCGGAGTTTCGCGCGTAGAGCGCCCGTTCATACCCTTGACGGCGCGCAGGTCCACGAGCTCGCGCACGCGCCCCGGATTCGCGGCCAGCACGAGAACGCGTTGGCCCAGATAGACCGACTCCATGATCGAGTGGGTGACGAAAAGAATCGTCGTGCCGGTGCGCTCCCAGAGCGCGAGCAGTTCGTCGTTCAGGCGATCGCGCGTGATCTCGTCGAGCGCCCCGAACGGCTCGTCCATCAGCAGGATGCGCGGCCGAGCGAGCAGTGCGCGCGCGATCGCGACGCGTTGCCGCTGTCCACCGGAGAGCTGGCTGGGATAGCGCGCGTCGAGCCCTGCGAGCCCCATCAGGTCGAGCAGTGCGTCGACCTCCGCCGCGCGCGCGCGTGCCGCGCTGCGCGGGCCGACCTCCAGCGGTAACGCGATGTTCTCGCGCACCGTGCGCCACGGCAGCAGCGTCGCATCCTGGAAGACGAATGCGACGTCGCGGCGTTCGCGCACGACTGCCGGTGTCGCTCCGAGAACCTGCAACGTTCCCGAAAGCGGTGGGACGAGGTCGGCGAGGACGCGCAGCAGCGTCGACTTCCCGCAGCCCGAGGGGCCGACGATCGTGAGGAACTCGCCCGAGGCGACCTCGAGATCGAGGTTCTCGAGGACGCGCAGCGTTCGGCCGCGCACGCGATACCCGACGTCAAGCCGGCGCGCGACGATCGCCGGCGCCGTAGTGGTCTCGACCGTCATCCGTCAGCCGAACTTGGGCCGGTCGGCGGCGGTCATCTCGAGGATCTTCGTCGTCGCCGCCTCGTCGGGTTTCGGCGCGCCGTCCTTGAACTGGCCCGCCGCGTCGAAGACCGCGAGCTGCTCGACGATGCTCTCGCGGCGGAACGTCCCCCAGCCGTCCTGTGCGGTGTGCCGGTCGAAGCTCAGACCGAGCACGGTCTCGATGGCGCGTTTCTCGACCGCGAGGTCGAGTTGCGGATAAGCGGCGACCATCATCGCTACGGCGTCTTGGGGATGCTCGTAGGTCCAGCCCCAGCCCTTCGCAACGGCGCGGATGAAGTGCGCCAGGATCTCGGGATGATGTTCGATCGCGTCGTCGGTAGCGAAGTATGCGTCGCCGTACGACGGCAGCCCCGTCTTCGCCATCGGCAGCTCGATACGGTCCGAGCCGAGTACCGCCAGCGCGTGCGCGTTGGTAACCCAGGCGCTGATCGCGTCGACTCGATTGGTGATGAGCGGCGTCAAGTCGCTCCCCACGTCGGTGATGCTGAGCGCGGACGGGTCGATCTTGTTCTTTGCCAGCACCGCTTCGAGAATGTAGCGCCCCGTCGGCTGAATCCCGATCCGCTTCCCGGCCATCTCGGCGACGCTGCGAACCGGCGACCGCGGAAGGGAGAAGAAGGCGAACGGCGCGGTGCGATAGCCCACGGCAATCAGTTTGATCGGGACGCCGGAACTGCGCGCGAGCAGAATCTGCGCCGCCTCGGAGAACTGGCCCAGCTGCGCCTGCCCCGCGATCACCGGCGATGCGGTCGCGGAGCTCGGTCCGCCCGGCACGAGAACGACGTCCAATCCTTCCGCGGCGAAGAAGCCTTTGCGAAGCGCGACGACGTCGCCGATCTGCCCGTTGCTCATTATCCAGTCGTACTGAACGACGACCTTCGGACGCCCAGCGTTCCGGCGCGGCAGCACGAGTGCGAGTCCGCTGCCGGCGGCGGCGAGCGCCGCTGCGCCCAAACCGATGATGCGCCCGCGGCTCAGCCGGCTCGCCGCGCCGGTACCGGCAGTTGCATGACGAACGTCGTCGTCGACGTAGCTGTCGCGAGGCATGCGCTGATCATTCGTTCGATTGCCTGCGCTCCCGCGAGCATCCGGGCCAATCAAACGCCGACCCGGTTCCGCATTTGCACAACGGCGAAGCGATCTTCGGTTCGACGCGAAGCGCATTGCACGTCGATCGTTTTGCAAGACGACGAGAGCGCACGCGTGCACGATGCGTACGCGACAAACGAAAAGGCCCGCATCGTGTGCGGGCCCCTTCATCGAATGGTCGGGCAGACAGGATTTGAACCTGCGACCCCTAGTCCCCCAGACTAGTGCGCTACCAAGCTGCGCCACTGCCCGACGTTTTGGTCGACGGAAGGTAATAGGCGGTTCGATGTGGTTCCCCTTCTCGACGTGAAAGCGACGCTCTACGCCGACGGTGGTTCCCGCGGCAATCCTGGTCCCGCCGCCTCGGGTGCGGTGCTCTACGACGACCGCGGCGAGGTGCTCGAGGAGATCGGCACCTTCCTCGGGGTCGCGACCAACAACGTCGCCGAATGGACCGCCCTGCTGGAAGGGCTCAAGGCCGCCCTGGCGCGCGGGGTCGACGAGATCGCGATCCGGATGGACAGCGAGCTGGTGGTCAAGCAGATCTCCGGCCAGTACCGGGTCAAGCATGCGGGCCTCATCCCGCTGCACGCCGAGGCCAAGAACCTGCTGCGGAAGTTCGCCAGCTACGACATCCGGCACGTCCCTCGCAAGGCGAACGCGGCGGCCGACGCCGTGGTGAACCAGGTCTTGGACGCGCGTGTCTGACACTCCGGGCCTCCTAGACGGGTAGTAGGAAGGGATGCGCCGTTTTTCCACATCGCTCTTCGTCGTGCTGATCGCGCTCGTCGGGCTTATCGTCGGGGTCAAACTGTTCTGGAACGCTGAGAGCCAGCGGTACCAAGCGGTCGATTCCGTGCGCCACCAGCGATCGGAGATCCGGCTCAGCGAGGTCGTCACGCACGCGAAGGGACCGATCGCTCGCGAGCAGCTGCGGATGACCAACCTCGACGGCAAGTCGACGGTCTACTACGAGGCCCAGAACCGCTCCGGGAGCCGGGTCGCCCGGTTCACGTACCCGATCAACGGCTACGACGTGACGTTCGCGTTCGACGTGCTCGTGCGTGACGGCATCTGGGAACTGCAGAACAAACCGCTGCGCGGCACGAACACCGACAACGTGTACACGATCTCGATCGCGCAGACGGCGGGCGACCGCAGCGGCTCGCACACGTTCACCTTCACCGACCCGCACTATCTGGCGAACGCGCGCGAGTACGCGATCCACCTGGACAAGAACAAGCCGGTTCCCGATTTGCTGACGCTCAAATCGACCACGATCGCCGAGCCGCGGTACCAGAAGATCGTCGACGACTTCGGCACCTTCGGGCCGGTGGGATTCCGCAAGACCGTCGGCGCGGCGCGGGAGAAGCTATTACGATCGTAGGCGTACTGCGCTGGTATGCCGGCCTGATGATTCTGGCGTTCGGCTTCTTCGCGCTGTACGAAATCGTCGAAGCACCGCGCAGTGGTGCGTTCGAGCCGGTCGTGACGCACGGCTCGGGCCGGGCTATCGCGCTGACGTTCGACGACGGCCCGACGCCCGGCGTCACCGATCGGCTCCTTGCGGTGCTCGAGCGCGAGCACGTGCCGGCGACATTCTTCGTGGTCGGGCGCGCGGCGCGGCGCGAGCCCGGCCTGCTGCGCCGCATGGCGGCCGACGGCGACGAGATCGAGAACCATTCCGACACGCACGCGCACCTCAACATGCTGCTGCCGGTCGCGCTCGACGGCGAACTCGACCGCGCCAACGCGGCGATCGCCGCCATCACGGGGCGGCCTGCGGCGTACCTGCGGCCGCCGTTCGGTGCGCGCAACGCCGCCGTGCTCGATGCGGCGCGCCGCCGCGGGATGCAGGTCGTGCTGTGGAGCGTCGCCGGCCCAGGGCCGCCGATCGGGTCGTTCACGCGCGAAGAAGATCGCCGTGCGTACGCCCAGGAACTTGCGGCGCGCGTGGACGACGGCGCGATCGTGCTGCTGCACGACGGGGATCGCGGTCGCGGCGACCCCGGCGAACTCGCGTTTCAGGCCGAGGCGGTTCCCTACCTGATCTCCGCGCTGCGTGCGCGCGGCGATCGCTTCGTCACGGTATCGCAACTGCTCGCAAGTCGATGACGTCGGACGAGCTGCAGGCAGAATACGACGGCATCGACGGCCTTTAGGCGTAGATGCGTCCGCCCAGCTCGATGAAGCCGCCCTCGTGGGTGCCCCACGGATCGTGATGCGTGAAGTGCACGATCGGCGGCCGGCCGCGGTCGTGGACGAGCTCGCCTTTGACGGTGACCCGATCGCCCGGGCTCACCGGGACGCGCGGCCCGATCGAGACGTTGTCGATGACCCGAAACGTCTTGCCGTCGTCTCCCCGGCAATCGAACTGCTCGTGCACGAAGCGCGAGTGCTTCCCCTGAAAGAACGTGGGCGGCGCGAGCACCGTCCCGTTGAGCGTGATTTCCATCGGCCCCTCCGCGCTTCCGTCACGCGCAGGAAGGCGCGCGGCAAGGGGGCGCCGTAGGGCGACCGAGCGTGATCTGGCTCCTCGCCACGGCGTTCCTCTCGCTGGGCCTCGTCAACCTCGACTTCTCGCGCGGCTGGTGGCAAGGGCAGCTCCAGCGGCTGGCCGTCGGCGTTCCCGCCGTCGCGGTGTTCTGCTACGCGACGCTCCCGCCGCTGGTCTTCCCGCAGGCGTTCGCGCTGCTGCTGCTGACGCTCGTCCCGAACGTCGTCGTCACCGCGTTCGGCACGGCGCGCCGCATCGTGATTACGCGCCGCATCGTCTCCCTGCGACGCACGCCGCTCTGGCCGCTCTTCGCGGCGGTCGGCGCGGTCGCGCTGTTCGCCTTGATCCTTGCCGTCATTCCCGTCGTCGACGCGAGCGGCTTGCGCGACCTCACCGGCGCGACGATTTCCTCGGCGAAGGCACCCGCCGCCGATCCGCGTCACGTGCGCGTCGTCCCGGAAGAGTCGGCGATCTTCGCCGGCGAGAAAGTCGTCGGCCAGCTCGGGGCGTACTATCGGGTCGGGACCTACAACGTGCAGTCCGAGAACGGGCGGCTCGTCTGGGTCGCGCCGCTGAACTTCCAGGGCGGGGTGCAGTGGCTGGTGCGGCACACGTCGCCCGGCGTCGTCATCGTCGACGCGGAGAATCCCGACGCGCCGGCCGAACTGCGCCAGCGCGCCGGGCTGCGCTACATCCCCTCGGCGCTGCTCAACGACAACTTGCGGCGCCACGTGTGGCTGCGGTACGGCACCGAACTGCTGCTCGAAGAGACGCTGCAGCTCGATGCGCAAGGGAACCCGCGCTACCTCGTGACGCTCGGCCGGCCGACGCTCGGGTGGAGCGGCGAGGCGGTGACGGCGGTCGTGATCGTCGACCCGGCGACCGGGGCGATGGAGCGCATCGCGCGCGCCGATTTCGGCCGGCTCCCGGCTTGGGTCAGCCGCGTATATCCGCCGGAACTCGTCATCCGCTACAACGACTGGTTCGGGCGCTACGTGCACGGCTGGTGGAACGCCCAGATCGCCAAGCGCGACGTGCATCTTCCGGCTCGCGACGACGTCTTCGGGATCCTCCTCGCCGACGGCCGGTTCGTCTGGTTCGTCGATCACACGTCCCCGAGTGCAACCGACGCGTCGATGACCGGCTTTACCTACACCGACAGCAGGACCGGCACAATGGTCTACTACACCTCGAGCGGCGGCGAGTATAATTCGTTCGGGGCCCAGCAGGCGGTGGCGGGGAATCCGATCGTCAAGCAAGGTCGCTTGATCCCCACTCAACCGGTGCTGTATACGTTGTTCGGACAAAATACGTGGGTAATCCCGGCTGTGGCCGATAACGGCAAATTCCAGACCCTCGCACTTGTTCAGGCTGCCGGCGGTCACGTGGTCGTGGGAAACAGCGCCTCCGCGTCGCCGGCGCAGGATGCGTTCGCCTCGTTCCGCGGGTACCTGGGAGACCGCTCGCCCGGCCCGAACGGCGCGACGATCGCAGGGACGCTCGACCGCTTCGCGTTCGCGGGCGGACGCGTGTGGTTCACGTTGCGCGAGCGTCGCGGGATCTTCACGATCGTCGACCCGAACGGGCCCGACGTGCTGCTTGCGCGCGC
>JAQBPL010000304.1 GCA_028287545.1 Vulcanimicrobiota bacterium
ATCGGGCGTTCATCGATCGCATCCTGCAGTCGATCACGCAGGGCAGCAAAGGCGTATTCGTCGTGCTGCACCCCAACGATCGGATGCAGTACATGCTGCTGAACACCAATCGCGCCGGCGCCATCGCCTTGCTCGCGAAGGTCATGCAGCGCACCGCCGAGGCGCTCGAAGCCGACCTCGACTGACCTCAGCGCGGCGTGCAGCCGAGCGTTCCGGCCGCTTCGTCGAGTTCGATCACGCATTTCGTCCAGAGGCCGGCGCCCACGTGCGGCTCGCGCTGGGTGCGGCTCACCGTGGCGCGCGCGACACCGAGCGGGACCGGGCCGAGCCGAACGTCGGGGATCGTGACGAAGAACGCATCGGTTCCGCCGGCGACGCCGACGGCGTGGCCGCGGTCCACCACGGGCCACTGCGGACCCACCCGATACTCGGCGTACCCGAGCGAGACGACGGAAGCGTCGCCGCTGTCGAAGAGGGCGCTCGCCTTCTGTCCGTCCAGTGTGACCTCGACGCGCGGCACGCCCCCGACGAAGTGCAGCGCAACGGCGCCGCCCTGCGGTCCGCCGTGGGAGGCGGATATCTCGGCTCGCCCGCGGGTGCGATCGAGGACCACGCGCACCTCGCCGAGCAGATCGGCTCCGATCACCACGTCGAAGCGGGCCGCTGAGACGTTCGGGATGACGGCGAAGCGGGCGTGCGCGAAGCGGGCGGCACCCAGCGTCAGCGGTCCCGCCTCGACGAAGCCGGTCGCGAAACGGGAGAACCCGGCGAGTTCGAGCTCGCCGCGGGGTTCGAGACCGAGCGCCTCGGCGAGCGGCAGGACGACCGCGCTCGGCGTCGCGCCGGTATCGAGCAGGCAGCGCACGGCGCGGCCCCCCAGCGTGCACGGAACAATCGGCACGGCGTCGGTGCCGAGCGCCGCTGCACCGTCGCCGGAAAAGGTGACGGCCACGCCGGCGGGCGGCTGCAGCGGTTCGGCCGGTGCGGATGCGGTCTCCAGCGAGAACTCTTCGAGTTCGCCGCGCCGTTCGAGCGCGAACGACGCGCCCTCCGCCCGCACGTAGCGGCGATAGCTTTCGATCTCCCGGCCGTGCTCGGTCGCGACACTGCGCAGCTGATGGGTGACGGGGTCGAGCCGGGCGACCAATGCTTCGCCGCCGCGGGCGCGCACGAGCCAAGCGTCGCGCCCGGCGGCTTCGACCGAGCCACCGGCTGTGCGAAAGCCGGGCTCGGCGAACGCGAACGAGGCGATTGCCGCGAGCGTGCGCCAGACCGGCAGCGAGGCGTCCTCGTCGGGGAGCGGCACTTCGTTCAGGCCGAACGCCCAGCGGTGTACGCCGTCGAACCACGAGCCGCTGCAGACCTCGGCGACGCAGCGCCGGAAGACGCGCGTCGTGCCCTGCTGGTCGAGCGTTTCTACGGTGCGGCGGCCTTCGACCGCCCGGGTCGCCGTGCCGCGCACGTGCCGCAGGGCCGGGTGACCGTTTGCAGCCGCGGCGAGGGCAAGCGGATCCGGGGGAGCCGCCGCGCCCAAGGTGACCGCGGCGGCAAGCGCCGCGAGACGCTTCGCGAAACGCATCGAAGTGGAACTGCACCCTCTCGACGGCTACCTCCTCGACGACACGCCCAGCAAGGGCGAAGCGATCGCCGCGGTGCTGCGCGATCGCTCGAGCGATCCTCGCGCGCAACCCTTCTACCGGGCGCTCGACGCGCTGGGCGCGCGCGCGGCGGACGAAGCACTGCTCGCGCTGCGGCTGGTCCTGGCCGGCCGGGCACCGACCGATGATGCGGTCGTCGCGGTGCGGGCGGCGCGGAGCCGCGCAAAAACGGGCGCCGCCGGCGCCCGCGAAGCCTATTTTGCGCTGATAGGGGCGGATTGAGCGGGAGCGGAACGCTGGGAGTCCTTCGATGCGTTCTCTCCTCGCAATGCCCCCTTTCGCACCCGTCGTTCTGGCGTTGGGTCTCGTCCTCACGCCCATGGCCGCCTTTGCAGGCACCAAGCCGCCCGCGCCGACGGCGAGCCCGCAGGCTGACCAAAGTGTGCGCGAGGGCGGCATCATCGAGGGACGCGTGACGAACGTCGATTACAACCGCGGCGTGATCAGCGTCGATTCGACGACGCAGGGCAAGGTCGACGTCTCCACGATGCCGACCACGTCGGTGACGACGGCCGATCCGGGTTATCACACGCTGACCGACGTCTCGAAGGGGTCGAAGGTACAGATCTTCATCTCGCGCACCGCAGGCAAACTGGTCGCGCAGATCATCCACCTGCTCAAACACTAAACGACGCAGCATGCTGCCCCTCGACGCCCGGGAAATGGGTCTGGAGGCCTTGGCGCGCGGCGTCATCGGCGTCGGTTTCGAAGGTGCCGATCCGAGCACGGCGCCGCTCGACGCGCTGCGCGCATTCGGCCCGGGCGGCATCATCCTCTTCGGGCGCAACGTCGGCGACGCGGGCGCCCTGCGCGCGTTGGTCGCGGCGCTGCGCGAGACCGGCGCCCCGCCGCCGCTGATCACGATCGATCAAGAAGGCGGCCGCGTCGCGCGCATCCGTGAGGGCGTCGCGGCCCTGCCGTCGGCGATGGCGGTCGGCGCCGGCGGCGACGCGGCGGCGGCCGATGCGCTCGCGACGCTGCTCGGCCGCGATCTCGCGCGGCTCGGCGTGGGCGCCGATTTCGCGCCGGTCGCGGATCTGTCGCTGCAGCCGGCGAGCCGGGTGATCGGGACGCGTGCGTTCGGCGACGATCCGGAGCGCGTCGCAGCGTTCGTCACCGCGTTCGCGCGAGGGCTCGAACGCGGCGGCGTCGCCGCGGCGCTGAAGCATTTTCCCGGTCACGGCTCGACCGCGGAGGATTCGCACGTCGCGTTTCCGCGCGTCACCGCCGATGCAGCGACGCTGCGCGCGCGCGACCTCGTCCCGTTCGCGCGGGCGATCGCTGCGCACGCCGCGTCGATCGTCATGACCGCGCACGTCGTGATCGACGCGTTCGACGCAGACCATCCGGCGACGCTCTCGCGCGCGGTGCTCACCGGCGTGCTGCGCGACGAGCTCGGATTCGGGGGCGTCGTCGCGACCGATTGTCTGGAGATGGACGCGATCGCGCGCGGCGTCGGGACGGTGCGCGGCGCCGTCGAAGCCCTCGCGGCGGGCGCCGACCTGCTCTTGATCAGCCATCATCTCGACCTCGCGCACGAAGCGGCCGACGCCATCGCGGCGGCGGTTCGCGCCGAACGCATTCCGGAGCAGCGGCTGCGCGAGGCGTACGCGCGCATGTTGGCGCTGCGGAACCGCTTTGCGGCGGTCGTTCCGTACGCGGAGCCCCTCGACGAGGAGGCGCCGCTCGACGCGGCCCGGCGTGCGGTGACGGTGCTGCGTGGTGACGCAAGGCTCGCCGCGGACAAGGCGGTTACCGTGATCTCGTTCGAAGGCGCGTTGACGGATAACGCTGCCGCGTCCGGCGCGCGCGCGCGAGCCGTCGAGGAGCCGTCGCTGAGCTCCGCGCTGCGGCGGCGGCGCTGGAAGAGCGAGGTGATGCGCGTTCCGCTGGAACCGGATGGCGACGACGTCGACTTGCTGCTCGAACACGTCGCGCGCCTCGGCGAACGCGAATTCGTGATCGTCACGCGCAGCGCGCACCTCTACCCGGCGCAACGCGACGCGGTCGCGCGGATTCTGGCGGCGGTTCCGGAGGCCCTGATCGTCTCGGCACGCGAGCCGTACGACGCGGCAATGTGGCCGCAGGCCCGGCGGATCGCGTGCATCTACGGCGATCAGCCGCTCGCCTTCGAAGGCTGCGCCGACGTCCTCTCCGGGCGCGCCGAGCCGTGCGGCGTCCTCCCGGTTCGCTTGCCCGCGCACGCGTGAGCGACCGTTTCGCGGCGCTCGACCAGGCCGTGCGGGCCGAACTCGGCACGCGCTTCAGCGCGGCCGTCGTGCGTGTCGAACGCGCGGGGCGCGCGTGTTTCGAGCGGGCCTACGGCCGCACGCGCGCGACGGAGGAGGCACAACCGTGCTGGGTCGACACGCGGTTCGATCTCGCTTCGATCACCAAGGTGTTCGTCGCGACCGTCACGCTCGACGATGCGGCGCGCGGTGCGCTCGCGCTCGACGGGCCGCTGGTCGCGCTGGTGCCGGAGTGGCGCGGCACCGCGCACGAGCCGATCTCGCTGCGCGCGATCCTCTCGCACACTGCCGGCTTCAAGAGCGGCGCCGACTATCGCACGCTGCTCGATCGGGACGTCGAAGCGTTCGCGCTGACCGAGCCGCTCGGCGGCGCACCCGGCGAGCGCGTCGTGTACAGCGACCTCGGCTTCATCGCGCTCGGGACCATCCTCGCGCGGCTGCACGGACGCTCGCTCGCCGCCGTCGTCGCCGAACGGCTGCGCGGCTGGGGCGCGGCGTCGACCGCGTACCTTCCGCGCGCGCGGGACCTGGCGGCGATCCCCGCGACCGAAACCGACGCTTGGCGCGGCAGCGTGCAGGGCACGGTCCACGACGAAAAGGCGCATCTGCTCGGCGGCGTCGCCGGGCACGCCGGACTGTTCGGCACCGCGCGCGACGTCGCGCTGCTCGGCGAGTGGTACCTCGCGGCGCTGCGCGGACGCGTTACGCCGCTCGATGCGGACATCGCGCGCGAAGCGCTCCGCGAACAGGCGTACGACCCGGTGCTGCGGCGCGGCCTCGGCTGGGCGCTCAAGACCAGCGACGAGAACTCGTGCGGGCCGCTGATGTCGCCGGACGCGTTCGGACACACGGGGTTCACCGGTACGAGCATTTGGGTCGATCCCGAGCGCGACCTCAGCGTGGTGCTGCTCACCAACGCCGTGCATTACGGGCGCACCGACATCCGGCTCATTCGCAGCGCCGCGTGCGACGCGGCGATCGAAGCGCTGGAGGAAGCGGTGCCGTGCTGATCGCGGGCGTGCTGTCGGGCACGTCGCTCGACGGCATCGACGTCGCGGTGTGCGACGTCCGGCTGCGCGACGACGGCGCTTCGGTGGCGTGCGAGCGGTTCGCGACGGTTCCCTTCGACGAGGCGCTGCGCGCGCGCATCGTCGCGGCGTATCCGCCGGCGCCGGTCGGCGCGCTCGAACTCTCGGCGCTGCACGCCGCGATCGGTGAGGCGTTCGGCGACGCGGTGGTCGCGGTGGCGGGCGGTCGTGCGATCGAGGCGGTCGCTTCGCACGGCGTGACGCTGGCGCACGACAACGCCGCGCGTCACACGCTGCAGCTGGGCGATGCGTTCCGTATCCGCGAGCGGACCGGCACGACCGTCGTGTTCGATTTTCGTTCCGCCGATACGGCGGCGGGCGGAACGGGCGCGCCGCTCGTGCCATTCGTCGACGCGCTGCTCTTCGCCGAGCACGCGCCGTGCGTCGCGCTGAACCTGGGCGGCATCGCGAACATGACCGTGCTGCCGGAAGGGATCGCGTTCGACACCGGACCGGCGAATTTGCCGAGCGATACTTACCTGCAATCGCGCAGCGGCGGCGCGCAGCGATACGACCGCGACGGCGCGCTCGCACGCGCCGGACGGATCGACGAACCGCTGCTGGCACGTCTGCTCGACGATCCGTACTTTCCAGCCGCTCCGCCGAAGACGACCGGCCGCGAAGAGTACGGTGCGCCGTTCGTGGCGCGCTGGCGCGACGCGCTGGATCGCCTGCCGCTCGCCGATGCGGTCGCGACGCTCGCCGCGCTCACCGTGCGCAGCGTCGCCGGCGCGATCGCCGCCTATGCACCCCACGCGCGGCTGGCGATCGTCAGCGGTGGCGGCGCGCGCAACCCGGCGCTGCTCGAGGGCTTGCGCGCCGCGCTCCCGCAGGTCGAGGTCGCGACCTCGGACGCTTTCGGCATCGATGCCGACGCGAAGGAGGCGGTGGCGTTCGCGGTCCTGGGCGCGATGACGCTCGTCGGCCGCGCGGCTGGCCTGCCGCGGGTCACCGGCGCGCGCGGGCCACGCGTGCTCGGCGCCATCGCCCCGGGCGGATCGACCTCGCCCCCGGAGAAGAGCGTCCGGTGATCTGCGTAGGAGTCGACGCGGGCGGGACATCGACGGTCGCCGCCCTGTCCGAAGATGGTGAGTTCCGCCGCGTCGAGCGCGGCCCCGGTGCGAACGCGACGACGCTCGGCGTCGACGATGCGGCCGACGCCGTGATCGGCACGATTCGCGCCGTGCTCGCCGGCGCGAAGCCGACCGCGATTCACGTCGGCGCCGCGGGCAGCGGCCGCCCGCGCATCGCCGCGGCGCTCCGGGACGACATCGCAAGCGCCTTCCCGCACGCGCACGTCGCCGTCGGCGACGACGCGGCGATCGCCCTGCGCGGAGCAATCCCGCACGGTGACGGCGCGGTGCTGATCGCGGGGACCGGTTCGGTCGCGTACGCGGAACACGGCGATCGAATGCAGCGGGTGGGCGGCCTCGGCTATCTCGCGGGCGACGAGGGTTCGGGGTTCTGGATCGGGATGCAGGCGGTGAAGTTGTACGGCCGCGTGCTCGACGGCCGCGCGCAGCGCGATGAGACCACGGATCTCGCCGCGCGGGCGCTCGGCGTCTCCGATCGCGACGGGCTGCTCGACGCGCTGTACGACGCGCCGCTCAAACCGGCGCAGATCGCCGCGCTCGCGCCAAGCATCATCGCCTTCGCGGGGAAAGGGAACCGCGCGTCGACCAAGATCGTGCAGCAAGCCGCCTCGGAATTGGGCGACCTGCTCAAGTCGGTGCTGCGCACGTCGGGCCTGCTCGAAGCGACGCCGCAGATCGCGCTCTCCGGCGGCCTGCTCGAAGAGAACAGCCTGTTGACGTTTCTGCTCGAGACGCGTTTGAACGGCGACGTCCCCGGTGTGACGATCGTGAAGGGCAAAGGTGACGCAGCGCGCGGCGCGCTGCGCTTGGCGGAGCGCGCGGCGGAAGCCGCGGCGTGAGCGAACTCCCGGCGACCGAGTCGGTCGATCCCGCCACCGCACAGATCGATCGGCTCGACGACGTCGCGCTGGCGCGCGCGCTGATCGAGACGCACCGTGCCGCGATCGACGCGGCGCTCGCCGCGAGCGGTGATATCGCGCGCGCAACGGCGCTGGTCGCCGGCGCGATAGAACGCGGCGGCCGCGTCGTGCTGATCGGCGCCGGGACGAGCGGACGCCTCGCCGTGCTCGACGCATCCGAGCTTCCGCCGACGTTCGGCGTCGATCCCGCGCTCGTGCAGGGCCGCATCGCGGGCGGCGACCGCGCGTTGCGCACCGCCGTCGAAGGTGCCGAAGACGACGCCGTCGCCGGCGCCGCGGCGGTCGCGGACGTCACGGCGAACGACGTCGTCATCGGGATCTCGGCCAGCGGCGGCGCGCCGTTCGTGCGCGCCGCGCTGCGCGCGTCTCGCGAATCCGGCGCGGCGACGGTCGCGATTGCGAACGCCCCGGGCAGCGTCCTCGCCGCGGAGGCGGACGTCGCGATCGTCGCCGCGACCGGTGCCGAGCCGATCGCCGGCTCGACCCGCATGCGGGCCGGAACCGCGCAGAAAATCGTCCTCAACGCGATCTCGACCGGCGCGATGATTCGGCTCGGAAAGACCTACGGCAACCGGATGGTCGACCTCGTCGCGACGAACGCGAAGCTGCGCGCGCGCGGCGAGCGGCTGGTGCACGAGCTTGCGGGCGATGCGGTCGACGCCGCGGCGCTGCTCGCGGCCGCCGGCGGTTCGGTCAAGACGGCCGTCGTCATGGGCCGGCGCGGGGTCGAACGCGAGGAAGCGGAACGGCTGCTGCGCGCGGCGAGCGGCCGGCTCGCGCGCGTCATCGACGCAGCAGGCTGAACACCGTCTCGTCGCGGTCGAGATAGCCGCGGGCCGAGAACAGACCGGCCGGCGCCGCATCGCGCGGCACCGGCGCGTCGATCTGCGAGACGCCGAGCTGATCGAGGCGGCCGTGCAAGGTCGCCAGGAGCGCCGATCCGATCCCCTGACGCCGCCGCTCCGGCACGACCCACAGATCGCGCAGCTCGGCGAAGAGCCCGCCGGTCTCGGTGGAGATGCCGAAGGATGCGGAAACGCACGCGACGGGTATACCGTCAGCGTACGCCAGCCACACGAAACCGTAGTCGGGCCGATCGACGAAGAGCGCGAGCGCATCACCCAGCGCGGCTTCGTCGGAGCGGAACTGCCGCATCAGGGTGTAGGCGTCGACTCGCTCAGGGCCGGTCATCGTCCGGCATTCGATCACGGAAGGAACCATATCCGATGCTCTTCGCCTCACTCCGCCGTTCGCTTTCCGTTCCGCTGGCGCTCGCCGCCCTGGCGGTATTCGCCTTGCCTGCCGCAGCTCAGGTGACCTCGAGGAACGACGCGTCCGTGCCCGGCGGCAAGATCCGCGATTGTCACGGCTACGTCCGCCACGTCTCGACCGAGAACATCCGGGTGCACTGCATCGACGGCACCCCGGCCGATCTCTCGTTCCTGTACGCGCCGAACTACGCCACGCTGTTCTCGAACGGGAAAAGCGTGCAGACGAAGGACCTCAAGCCAGGCACGCCGGTCCACGTCGAATTCACGCAGTCGCTCGGGATCCGCAAAGCCTACAAGATCTACGTTGCGAATCCGCAGGGGCGCGGATTGTTCGGTTTCAAGAGTTAAACCACCCCGATGACGAACGGGCGCCGCGGTGGCTTCACTCGCGGCGCTCTGTACGTTCCTGCTCGGGCTGACGTTCGTCGTCGTCCCGCTCGACGACCGGCCCGTCACCGCGCAGCTGCCGCGGCTGCTCGGCGGGATCGCCGGCGTGCGCGTCGTCGAGCCGCCGCGCCCGCTGCTCGGCCGCTACCTCCAGCCGGGCGACTCGGCCGGGATCCTCCGCTGGCTGCGCGCGGATGCACCGCGTGATGCGCGAGCGTACGTCGTCTCGAACGACATGGTCGTCTACGGCGGTCTCGTCGCGTCGCGCGTGCCGGGCGTCTCGCGCGCGCTGGCCTACACGCGGGTGAGCGACCTCGCGGCGTTTCGCGCGACGCGCGCCGACGCATCGTTCGCCGTCTTCGGCACGGTAATGCGGCTGGCACCGACCGGCGTTCCGGCCACCGGCCCGGCCGCGTCGTTCCCGTTCGCAGGCGCGGTGTGGCCGCTGCTCCAGCAGTACGCGAACCTGCCCGACCCGCCGGTAACGCCGGAGGACCGCGAGAAAGCGGCGGCGTTGCGCGCGAGCCTCGGGCCGAATTTGGACGCATACCTCGAGACCCGCGCGCGCGACCGCGACGTCGACCTCTTCGCGTTGCGCACGGCGGCGGAAGGCGGGTTCGACCGCATCGTGCTCGGCCAGGACGACGCCGGGCCGGTGGGCCTCCACCTGCGCGATCTCGAGGCGCTGCGCGGCTTCGCGCGGAGCTGGTTGCCGCCGCGCGTCGCGTCGATCGAGCCCGGCGCCGACGAGCTCGCGATGGCGCTGGTCGGCGCCGCGCTGGCCCGCGAAGCGTACGTCGTCCCGCGCGTGCGCGTCGTGTACTCGCGCCCCGACGGCGGGACGCTCAACGACCCGATCGAGTTCGCCCCGATCGCGACGACGATCGGCGACTTGATCGCGACCTGCGGCGCGATCGCGGTTCCCGACGATTCCTCGCCGGCCGACATCGAACTGTTCGTGCGCGTTCCCGGCACGAGCGACGCGGCCGAGAACGCGTTCGCGACGCGCATCGCGTCGCGCTACGCGAGCCCTGGGCCCGCGCCGCTGGCGGCCGTCGCCGATCTCTCTTTCCTCACCGAGGGCGACTACGCGCAGCACAAACGACTGACGGAAGACCTCATCGCGCGCGGAGTCGCCGGCCGGATTGCCGCGTTCGCGTCGTGGAACACGGTCGCCAACACCGTCGGCACCGCGTTGCCGGAGGCGATCGCCGTGCTGGCCGGGCAGCGCATGGGGACCTACGACGCGCGCACGCACGCCGAATTCACGCTGATGCGCTACGCCGACGACATCGCGTTCCACGCCGACGTGCGGCCGAAGCTGAACGCCGACCTCAGCAGCAACGGCATCGCCGACCACACCTACCTGCAGCCGGACGTCGCGGAGCGAACCGCGGCGGCGAACCGCGCGCTCTTGTGGCCCGCCGGACTCGACCTGATGCACCGCATCATGCCGCAGTTTCGCGACGCCGGCTTCACGATCACGCTGCCGTGGGACCGCACCTTCGAAACAGAACTGGAACTGCGGCTCACGCCAGCGCCTTAAGTGGAGAAGTTTATTGAATTGAAGATGTCCACATCGGCCCGCCAAACGCCATCGCCTTCACAACGGAAGATGCACAAGGACTTCCCCGGTACGTCGATGCTCGAACCGTCCGGCGTTCGCACTCGCACGATGTTGCGGCCGATCTCGTAAGCGACGCCATCTCCCAGGCTTTGGATCTCTCGGCTTTCCAAAACCAGGTCGTAGGCGCCTTGATCGAACCCGCTCTGCCAGTAGGCTTGAACAGCGGCGCGTCCGGTGATCATTTCCTGACTTGGAGGTAAGACACGAGTGTTCTCAGTCCACAGTGAAGCCATTGCCGCAGCATCCTGATTGCGGAAAGCTGCCGTGACGGTCTCGTTGAATTTTCTGACGCCCTCCTTGGCTAACTTGTCTCGGTCCGCGGAGGGCACCGCGACGCCTTGGTTGTTTACAGGCTCGTGAGTTTCCATGTTCAATCCACCTCGATTGCTTTGCCATCGCAGGTTTACCCATAATAGACTGCGCGGTGAAAGAGATTGCATAGTCGTGCACACCGGAGGCGACCGGTTAAGCGCGTAGGCGCGGCGTGAGGAACGCGATCGTCCGCTGCCATGAGTCCTCGGCGGCAGCGGGGTCGTACGCTTCGCGGCGGTCGGCGAACGCGTGCTTCGCACCTGGGTAGATGCGCACGTCGTGATCGACGCGCAGGCCGTTACGGAAGCGCTCGACGGCGCCGACGGGAATCCCCGTGTCTTCGGCGCCGTAGCTCGCGACCAGCGGGATCTCGACTAGCGCCGGATCGAGGTCCGGAACGAGGCCGTACCAGATCGCCGCGGCGGTGAAGAGGCCGCCGTAGCCGTACGTGCGGCGCATCGCCATCACGCCGCCCATGCAGAAGCCGGCGATCCCGGTTTTGCTCCGCGGAAACCGTTCGCGCAGAAACGCTGCCGCGGCGAGCAGATCGGGATCCACCGTCTCCGCCTTGAGCCCTCGCGCGAACGGGATGAAGGGGCCGGGTTCGGTCGCGCCGTCGCCGCTGGGTGCATCGAAGCGCGCGTAGAGGTCGGGGACCACCGTCGCGAAGCCGGACTGCGCGAAGCGGCGCGCGTCCTCGCGCATCGTGCCGTCGACGCCGAAGAGGTGCATCGCGAGGACCAGCGTCGGCGTGTGCGCGGTCGTCTCGCGCGGTGCGGCGTAGTACGCCGGCATGTTCTCACCGCCGCGCGGGATCGTCATCCATTCGGCGACGATCGCCGGATCGTGTTCGGATCGTTCCATGCGGTGCATCGTGCCGCACCGCCGATCGCGCGTGAAGCGCCGAACGTCGTTGAAAAAACTGTGAAAATATGGTATTATCGCGGGTCGAAATCGCGAAAATGTATCACGGGTCGGTCTGCGGTTTGTCGTCCGATATGCCGAACGCGTACTTCAAGCCGGTGCCGCTCGCGCTCGGCGCGAGCTCTTCGAACGACACGGTAAGCCAGTGCAGCATCCCGGCGGCGCCGTAGTCGACGTCGGCGAGCGCCGTCTCGCGCGCGATGTACGTGCCGCCTTCCGCCTGGCGATACTCGATTCGCCACGGGACGGTCGTGAGCGGCGGCCGGCTGCCGATGCCGCAGACGATCGCCTCCTCCGGCAGCCAGGTTTTCGCGTCGACCCACAGCTCGCGCAGCCGGTACTTCGCCGGATTGCGCAGCGGCGTGAGGCCGAGATGGTATTCGCGTCCGCGCTCGTCGTCGAGCGTTTCGATCAGCCGCACGTCGTAGTCGCGGACCTTGACGCCGGTCCGGCCGATGATCGGCAGCGTCTTGCCGACGGCGGCGAAGTCCGCGGCCGAGACGGCGGGGGTGTACCGGCGGTCGGCTGGAGCGATCCCGTAGTCTTGATCGACGGCGAACGCGACGTGACCGACCGGATCGACCTCCTGCACTTTGTTGAGCGTGCCGAAGAACGGGACAGCGATATTGATTCCGCGCGGAGCGTCGGGAGGGCTCGCCACCTCTTCCCGGCTGAACTTGCGCGAGAACACGACCGCGTGCCGGAAATCTTCGATGGTGTCCCAGGTGCGCTTGATGTGCTGCGTCTCGGTGTGGAACTCGACGATCGTCGCGTACGACCCGTAGCGTGGGTACGCTCCGGCGCTCCAGGCCTGGCGGACGTTCGCGAAGATCGTCTCGGGATCGGGCGCGGCCGGGCTCGATGCGGGCGTCGCCGCGATCGAGGTGACGCTCATCGCCGCGATGGCGATCGATTCCCAGAAGCCGGTCGCTCGCATCATTTCCGCTCTAACGCCCCAAAGGTCCGGCCGGTTCCGTGCGGGTCAGCCGGGCGGCTGGCAGAGTTCGATCAGAACGCCGGCCGTGGATTTCGGGTGCAGGAAGGCGATCGTGTTGCCGTGCGCGCCCAGGCGAGGCTCCTCGTCGATCAGCCGCACGCCGGCCGCTTTGAGGCGGCCGAGCTCGGCCCGGATGTCGGCGACGCGATAGGCGGTGTGGTGCAGCTTGGTCGCCGCATCGCCGCGATATTTCGCCAGCGGCGAGTCGTCGCTCAGCGGCCGCAGCAGCTCGATCACGGCGTCGCCGCTGCGCACGCCGACCGCTTCGACGCCCTGGTCGGCGACGATCTCGCGATAGACCAGCGAGAAGCCCAGCGTTTGCGTGTACAGCGCGAGCGTTTCGTCGAGATCCTTGACGACGATCGCGACGTGATCGATCGGCGCGTCGTTCATGCTATCCGCTCCCGTGCGACGTGCGTGCCGAAGACCTCGCGCAGCACGTTGCAGATCTCGCCGAGCGTCGCGCCCGCATCGACCGCTTCGATAAAGCGCGGCATCAGGTTCTCGGTTCCGGCGGCCGCCGTGCGGACCGCGGCGAGCGCCGCGGTCGCGCGCGCCGCGTCGCGCCGCGCGCGGAAAGCACGCGTGCGTTCTACTTGGTCGCGCTCTATCTGCGGATCGATTCGCAGAATCGGGATCGTGACGCTTTGGTCACCGTCGGCGAAGGCGTTCACCGCGACGACGACGCTGCTGCCGCGCTCGATCTCCTGCTGCGCGCGATACGCCGACTCGCCGATCTGGTCTTGCATCCAGCCGCTTTCGACCGCGACCACCGCGCCGCCCATGGCATCGACCTCGGCGATCAGCGTGCGGGCGCGGGCGATCAGTTCGTCGGTCAGCGACTCGACGTAGTACGATCCGGCCAGCGGGTCGGCGACGTCGGTGACGCCGCTCTCGTGCGCGATGATCTGTTGGGTGCGCAGCGCCACCCGCGCCGACTCCGCGGTCGGCAGGCCGAGCGCTTCGTCCTGGCCGTTGGTGTGGAGCGATTGCGTACCGCCGAGAACGGCGGCGAGCGCCTGCAGCGCGACCCGCACCACGTTGTTCTGCGGTTCCTGCGCCGTGAGGGTCGAACCGCCCGTCTGCGTGTGGAACCGGAGCATCTGCGACTTCGGATCGTTCGAACCGAACTCGTCGCGAACGATCTCGGCCCAGAGCGTGCGCGCGGCGCGAAACTTCGCGATCTCTTCGAAGAAATCGTTGTGCGCGTTCCAGAAGAAGGAGATGCGCGGCGCGACCGCCTCGACGGAGAGTCCCGCCGCCTGCGCAGCGCGCAGATACGCCTTGGCGTTGGCGAGCGTGAACGCGATCTCTTGGAGCGCGGTCGATCCCGCTTCGCGGATGTGGTATCCGGAGATCGAGATCGTGTTCCAATTCGGAACGTGGTCGGCGCAGTACGCCATCACGTCGGTCACCAAACGCATCGAGGGCACCGGCGGATAGATGTACGTTCCGCGCGCGACGTACTCTTTGAGCACGTCGTTCTGAATCGTGCCGCTCAACCGTTCGAAGGGGATTCCGCGACGCCGCGCGACCGCGAGGACGAACGCCAGCAGGATCGACGCCGGCGCGTTGATCGTCATCGAGACGCTGACCTGGTCGAGCGGAATCTGGTCGAAGAGCATCTCGACGTCCTCGATCGTGTCGATCGCGACGCCGACCTTGCCGACCTCGCCGCGCGCCTGGGGCGCGTCGGAGTCATGGCCGAGCTGAGTGACCAGGTCGAACGCGACCGAGAGGCCGGTTACCCCGTTCGCCAGGAGGTAACGGTAGCGTTCGTTCGATTCGGCGGCGGTCGCGAAGCCCGCGTACTGGCGCATGGTCCAGTTGCGGCCGCGATACATGTCGCGCCGAATCCCGCGGGTGTACGGGAACTCCCCCGGTGCGGCGCGGCGGACCGGCGGCTCGGGCTCCTCGTAGAACGGCCGCAGCGGGATGCCGCTGGCATTGAGATCGCGGGCGCTCACCCGATACGGTTGCGCCGGGCGGCCCGGCGCCACCTACGCCCGTTCGGGCGCTGGCGCGGGCGGCTGGGCCCGACGTAAGCCCGCCCACCGACATCCGTTTCCGGCTGGTGTATCGTTGAGTCTACGATGACACGTGGAAGACTGCTGGCCGGGCTCGCGTCCCTGACCGCGCTCCTCGCCCCCGCCGCGGCCGCCGCAGCGGCGCAGGTGACGCATACCGATGCCGAGTGGCGCAAACTGCTTCCGCCCGAGGCGTATGACGTGTTGCGGCACGAGGGCACCGAGTACGCGTTCTCGAGCCCGCTCGACCACGAGAAGCGCGCCGGAACCTACGCCTGCCTGGGCTGCGATCTGCCGCTGTTCTCCTCGAAGACCAAATACGACAGCCAAACCGGCTGGCCGAGCTTTTGGGCGCCGCTGCCCAACGCCGTGGCGACGAAAACCGACGTGAAGATGATCGTCCCGCGAACCGAGGTGCACTGCCGCCGCTGCGAGGGTCATCTCGGCCACGTCTTCGACGACGGACCGAAGCCGACCGGGCTGCGCTACTGCATGAACGGCGTCGCGTTGCGCTTCAAGCCGGGCGTTACGACTTCTTGACCGCGTCCCGAACAGGGTCGAGCCTGTCATCCCGAGCTTGTCGAGGGACCCCCGTCGTCACGCGAGCGAAGCCGAGCGTGACCCGCAACATGCGCGGTCACGACGCAAGCCGCCCTCGCGATGACGGCTCGGCGCTCGACTGCGCTCGCGCCGAAACGAAGGGTTCCTCGCTCGGAATGACTCGGCGGCGACGAAGGTCTCCTCGGAGCTGACGCCCAGATCGCTTCTACCGGTGATCGCTTCGTAAGCACGCAACAGGCTGGGTTTAGCAGCGAAGGCGAAGGCCTTTGCCGTGAGTGAGGCGATCGTCGTCGAAGGGCTCGTGAAGCGCTACGGTTCGGTTGAGGCCGTGGCGGGGATCAGCTTCTCGGTACCGCGCGGTACCGTTTTCGGGTTGCTCGGGCGCAATGGAGCCGGGAAGACGACGACGCTGGAATGCTGCATCGGCATCGGGCGGCCGACCGCCGGCAGCGTGCGCGTCCTCGACCTCGATCCTACGCGGCCGCCGGGGCTCGCGCGTTTGCGCCCGCGGATCGGCGTTCAGCTGCAGGCGACGTCGCTGCCGGAGAAAGCGAACGTCGGCGAAGTGCTCGAGCTGTACGCGGCATATTACGGCATCGCGCCGCGAGCCGCGGAGATGGCCGCGCGCGTCGGGCTCGACGGCAAGCTCACCCGCCAGGTCGCGCAGATGTCGGGCGGCGAGCAGCAGCGCCTCGCGCTGGCGCTAGCGCTGCAGCACGATCCCGAGGTACTCTTTCTCGACGAACCGACGGCCGGGATGGACGCCTTCGGCCGGCGCATTTTGTGGGCCGAGGTTGAACGGCTGCGCGACGCCGGCAAGACGATCGTCCTCACCACTCACTACATCGAAGAAGCCGAACGATTGAGCGACCGGGTCTGCATCATGCAGCGCGGGAAGATCGTCGCCGAGGACGCGCCGGCCGAGCTCGTCGCGCGCCACGGCGGCGACGCGACCGTGTGCATCGAAGCCGAAGGCTTCGCGCCCGATGAGGCGCTGCAGAACCTCGGAAGGTGGACGAAGACGGGCGCCGAGTGGAAGCTCGCGACCCGTGCGGAACCCGGCCTCGCGCTCGCGGCGGTCGTGACCCGCGCGAACGCGATGAACGCGAAGATCGCATCGCTCGACATGCACCGGCCCACCCTCGAGGACGCGTTCATCGCGATCACCGGCGAGACGATCGGAGAGACGGAATGACCCTGCTGCGGATGTTCCTCGTGCAGACGAAGATGCACTTCATGTGGTACTTCCGGCGTGACGGCGAGATGATCTTCTGGACGCTCGTAATGCCGGTCTTCTTTCTCGTGCTGTTCTCGTACGCGTTCTCGGACGGCACCACGTCGCGCTCGTCGGCCTTTCTCGTACCGGGGATCATCGGCGCGCAAGTGCTCAGCTCGGGCTTTTGGGGCGTCGGCGTGATGCTGGCGACGTTCCGCGAGAAGCATCTGTTGCGCCGGGTCTACATCACGCCGATGCCGGCCTGGGTGTTTTTCGCCTCGCTGGTCGTCTACCGCATGACGCTGCTGGCTGCGCAGGCGGTGCTGCTGATCGCCGCCGGCGCGCTGCTGTTCCACGTGCGGCTGCTCGGGAACCCGCTCGAGATATTGGCGATCCTGCTGCTCGGGACGGCGACGTTCGTCTCGCTCGGCTCGATCATCGGCGCCGTGACTCGCACGACCGAGAGCGCGAACAACATCGCGTCGATCCTCACCGTGCCGTTGGCGTTTCTCTCCGACGCGTACGTCCCGATCGACCGTTTCCCGCACGCGGTCAGCTCGGCGCTGCGCCTGTTGCCGTCGACCCAGTTCATCGACACGTTTCGCGACGTCTCGATCTACGGCGCGTCGCTGACCCACTACGGGGCGTGGATCGCCGCCCTCGTCGTCTGGATGATCGCGGGGACCGTGATCAGCGCGCGCACCTTCCGCTGGGTGTAAGGGGCCCCCAGTCCCAAAAACCACCGGATTTCGGCCGCCGCGTGGCCAATAATAAGGAGGTTCTTGAAGGCGTGGAGCTCTTCGAGAAGCTTGCAGCCGACTACGACGTATCCGAGACGACGCGAGCCGCAACGTCACGTACGATCGCAGCGGCCGCTAATAGACTGGGTGAACTGGCGTAGCGCTGCGGCACGCGCCGCCCGTAAACGACGAAGACGGCCCGTGAGCGTCGCTCACGAACCGTCTTTGCTGGGAGACGTGTTGGTGGTCGTCTCCTTTATGGGCCGGTCTTGGTCACGATATTGCTGAGCATCGTTACCGCACCATTTCGTGCCAACACTCGCCCGTTCACGACGGCGCCCGTCCCGAGCGAGATCGACGCCAGGGCCATAACGGTTCCGTTGAAGGACGAATTTCCGTTGATGGTTGCCGAACTGCCGACCTGCCAGAAGACGTTGCACGCGTTGGCAAGACGGATCAGCGTGACCGTGCTGCCCGTCGATGTCGTCAGCGTGGTCGGGATCTGGAAGATGAACACGGCATTGGGGTTGCCGCCTCCGTCGAGCGTGACGTTTCCGGTGATCGCCAGGGACACCGGCGCGTTGTGGACGCCGGGCGCGATGGTCAGCCCGCCGATATCGGCGGGCACGGCGCCGGGGTTCGCTCGTCCGGCCGCGTTGTTGTACGCCGTGGTCAAGTCGAGTTGGGCCTGCCCAGCGACCGGATCGCCGGAGTGAATTGAACCGCCGACCACGGTGCCGGGTCCTCCGGGCGCGATGCCGGTGAATCCCGTTATGGCGGTACCGGGACTCACCCCGAGATCGCCCGTCACGATGGTCGGACCGGAGCTGGTGACCGTGGAGCCGGCGAGGACCGCGAAGGTGGCGGCCGTACCAAGGGGCACCCCTTGGCCCGAGATCGCGTTTTGGGCGCACGAAAGGGCAACTGGGGCTGGCGTCGGGGTCGGCGTAGGCGTAGGCGTCGCTGTCGGGATGGGCGTCGCTGTCGGGATAGGCGACGGAGTCGGCGTGAAGACCGGACCGGGTATGGTACCCGGCGACGGCGCCGTGAAGGCCGGGACGGTGCAATTGCCGCACCCGCCGCCGCTGCACGAAGCCAGCGACACGAGCGCGGCCAGCGCGGCGAACCGCCGGAAATGGAAGAAGCGGGGGGCCTTGAGCATGTGTATGGTCCTCACGTTCGCTTAGAGCTTCACGCCGAGGCCGATGTATGGACCGTCATGCGTCTGACCGATGGGTGCGTTTTCTTTGGCGGTATACCGCTCGGCGTTGAAACCACCGTAGACATACACCGGTGAGCGCCCCGGAACGTAGGCGAGACCGATGTCGTACTTCTGAATCGAATACTGCTGCCGATACGTTTTGCCGTTGTTTATGCTTGCGGCGTTCGCGATCGTGTAGTTGCCGTTCACCGTGGGGTAGTAGAACGCGGAGCCGAAGAAACTCAGGCCCGACTTCAGGTCGGGGAGCTTTTCGACGCCGCCGCCGACGCCGTTCAGCTGCGGATACCCGTAATTGTTGGCGGTGTGGATGTAACTCACGCCGACGTAGATCCGCGGAGCCGCGACTTGATATTCCAAGCGCCCGTCCAAGCTGCTCTGTCGTCCCAGAAAGACCGGCGTAAATGCGACGCCGCCGTCGATGGTCGCGAAGCGCGTGTAGTGGTTGTTCAGCGCGTCGGTGACGTTGTCGCTGGTGACATACGCGTACTGGCGGAAGTCGACTTTCACCGCGAACGGTGAATCTTTGGGCGCCCACGCTCCGGCGATCAGGTACTCTTGGTCGCACCATTGACCGGCTGTGAACTCGTTATAGTTTTTGGCCGCGGAAAACGCGGCTTGGACGAACGCGTGATAGGACGGCGGCGTCGGCAGCGGCGTGGGTGTCGGCGTCGGGGTCGGCACCGGCGTGGGTGGAGCGGTCGGCAACGGCGTAGGCACGGGCGTTGCGGGCGGCGGTGCGACGGCCGCCGGGATGTAGCGGACGACCACGATGCGCCGGTCGGGGACCCACTGCACGTAGGCGCCCAGCGCTTCGGAGATCACGCGCACCGGGACGAGAACGATTCCGTGGTAGACGATCGGCGGCACGTCGAGCGGCCGCGTCTCACCGTTGATGATGACTTCGGGATTGCCTACCGTGACCGAGACGCTTGCGCCCGGCTTGGAGGCGGTGACGTTCTTGCCGTCCGCCGACGCCGTGACGGTGGCGCCCATCTGCTCGAACATGCTGCGCAGCGGCACGTAGATTCGGCCGTTCTTGACCAGCGCGGCGAGCACGCGATGCTGTTTGAGGATGTCGGGCGTGGCGTAGACCGTATGATCGTTGTAGAGGATCGGGTACTCGCCCGCCGGCGGGGTGCCGAAGTCCGGCGAAGCGGCATGCGAGCCGGCCGCGGACCCGCAAAAAAGCAGGACGAAAAGTGACGCCGCAACCAGGCGCTTCGCGGCTTTCGTCCCGGCGGTATTGGGCCTAATGAGCCAAGCATGCATAGGACTACGAGTGTAGACAACCGTCGCGAATGATTCTGCTCACAATTGCTCACCTGCACGAGCGTGCTGGCAGCAGGCGGGTGTGCGGAACGGCGGGCGGTTGCTAGCGGCGCGGTGCGCCGCGCACGGCGCCGGTGATGAAGAGGGCGACGAGCGCGAGTTGAAACGGCATCGGTCCGAGTGTCTTCATGGTTGCCGGAGCGTGTCCGCGCACGATTTCGAGCGCCGGCAGCAGCACGCCCAGAAATTGGTCCAACGCGCACAGCCAGAGCAGCGGCCGCCATCGCACGGGATCGCGCAGCACGATCGCGTAGACGCCGGCAACGACCAGCAGCTCGCCGCCGAGAATCGTCGTGAGCGCCGGATCTTTGGGCGGAAGATCGAGCAGCGGCTGCATCAACGGCTGCGCGAAGAGCGCGAGCGAGCCCACGCCCGCATCGATCGCAAAGCCGCACACCAGCGCGACGCGCAGCACGCGCGCGAACATCGTGGCGCCCCTTGACTGAGCAAGGCGTGAGGAGGTCATCGATCGCCGTCCCGCACCACGAAGGGGCTTCGCGTCAACATGATTAGGGTCGCGACGTCCGTCGCCGAGGACGCTTCCGACCACGCCTCGGCCCAAATCGATCGAAGAGCCGCGTCGGACGGCAGCCCATCGCCCGCAGCGAGCAGGCCCTCTGCGAAGGTATCAAAGTTCGGCGTGGAGCCGCGCGCGACGAAGTTGCCGATGAAGCGCAGCAGTGTCGCGTATGCGCGACCTTCGCCATCACCGCCGGCCTGCGCGTGGGCGTGTGCCCAATCGTCAGTAAAATATGCCGGATCGTTCGATGAAACGACGCCCGATTTGAGCTCGAGCTCTCCATTCAACGATATGTAGAAAAACGGAAAGAACGGATCATCGAGATGCGCGGGGATGCGCTGCCTTAGCACCACGTTGAGAAAACGATAGGCCGCGGCATATTCTCGGAGCGCTTGGCTCACGGCGGGCGGCATCGGAAAAGATCGCTACCCGATCGTCAGCAGCGGGGTGCGGGCTTCGACCGTCGCGCCGGTCGCGACGTGTACCGTCGCGACCGTGCCGGCTTTGTGCGCGCGGATCTCGTTCATCATCTTCATCGCCTCGATCACGGCGACGACGTCGCCTGCGGCGACCGTCGCGCCCGCGGCGACCGGGATCTCGACGACCACGCCGTGCATCGGCGCGACGACGTCGTTGCCCGCCGCGGCCGTCGCCTTGCGCGCGGCGCCGCCTTTTTTGGGCTGCGCTTTGACGGTGCCGTTCCGCACGGTGCCGGGTGCGATCGGCAGATCGACGAAGCGGACGCGGAACAGCCTGTCGTTCACTTCGACCCGTATCGTATCCGGCGCATCGAGCGGCGCGCCGGATTCCGACTCCGCGTCACCGGCGTCCGGTGCGGTCTGCGCGAGCGATGCGGCGAATGGCTCGAGCGTCGCCGTTCCATACGATGCGTCGCGCACCGGCGCGAAGTCGACCAGCGCGCGCAGCAGCGGCAAGGTGGTCGGAACGCCGTCGATCACGTACTCGTCGATCGCGCGCCCCAAGCGGGCCAGTGCCTCCGCGCGCGTTCGCCCGCGCACGATCAACTTCGCGATCATCGAATCGTAGTCGGCGGTGATCGTGAAGCCGGGATACGCCGCCGAATCGACGCGAACGCCGAACCCGCCTGGCTCCTTGTAACGCGTGAGGGTCCCCGGTGCCGGACGGAAGCCTTGCGCGGGGTCCTCGGCGTTGACCCGCACTTCGATCGCGTGGCCCCGAAAGGTGATGTCGTCCTGTTCGAACGAGAGCGGGCGGCCCGCGGCGACCAGGATCTGCTCGCGCACGAGGTCGATGCCGGAGATCTCTTCGGAGACCGTGTGCTCGACTTGGATGCGCGTGTTCATCTCGAGAAAGTAGAACGCGTCGCCGCTGACCAGACATTCGATCGTCCCGGCCGAATCGTAGCCGATCGCTCGCGCCGCCTGCACGCCGGCGGCGCGCATCCCCTCACGCACCGTCTCGCTGATCAGGGCGGGCGCCTCTTCCCAGAGTTTTTGATGTCTGCGCTGCAGCGAACAGTCGCGCTCGCCGACGTGCACGACGTGCCCGTGCTTGTCGGCGAGGACCTGCAGTTCGACGTGCTTCGGATTCTCGAGATAGCGCTCGACGTAGATCGTCGGGTTGCCGAAGTACGCGGTCGCTTCGCGCTGCGCCGTCGAGAACGCGGATTCGAGCTCGTCGACGGTGCGAGCGACCTTCAGCCCTTTGCCGCCCCCGCCGCCGGACGCCTTGAGCGCCAGGGGCAAGCCGTACTTCTCGGCGGCGGCGCGCGCAGCGTTCGCGTCAGCGATCGAGTCGGTGCCGCCGGGGACGACGGGCACGCCGGCCGCCACCATGGCTTGACGCGCGCGAATTTTGTCGCCCATCGCGTCGATCGCGTCCGGGTGCGGGCCGATCCAGGTCATGCCGGCGGCGATGACGCGCCGCGCGAAGTCCGCGTTCTCCGCGAAGAAGCCGTAGCCGGGATGCACCGCGTCCGCCCCGGCTCGCGCCGCGACGTCCAGCAGCCGCTCCGCGTTGAGATACGACTGCGACGGCGCGGCCGGGCCGAGATGATACGCTTCGTCGGCATATCGGACGTGCAGCGCGTCGCGGTCCGCGTCGGAGTACACGGCGACCGTCGCGCAGCCGAGTTCCTTCGCGCTGCGCATGACGCGGATCGCGATCTCGCCGCGGTTTGCGACGAGGATCTTGCGGAACGGCGGCTCAGTCATCGAGCCGCCCGGCGACGCTCCAGCGCGACGTCGCGCGCTCGACGCTGCGCGCCTGCTCCGCATCCGCGACCGGCAGGCGGCCGGCCAACCGCCAGCGCGACGGTGCCGTCTTCGTTTGTATCTCGGACGCCGTCGCGCGCGAGAGCGACAGATACGCCGCGGCGATCGCGGCCAGTTCCTCCGCCGTCGGAACGCGCATCACGCCTTGGCCGCGTCCGGGTACATTCCCATCGCGTGATAGCCGGCATCGATGAAGTGCACGTCGGCGGTTACCTGCGACGAAAGATCCGAGGCGAGATAGACCGCGCAGTTGCCGACGTCATCGATGGTGATATTGCGCTTGAGCGGCGCTGCGGCGGCAACCTTACCGCCCATCGAAGAGAAGCCGGCCACCTGGCGCGAGGACGCCGTCTTGATAGGCCCGGCCGAGATCGCGTTGACGCGGATCCCGCGCTCACCCAGATCGAAGGCCAGATAACGGACGGTCGACTCGAGCGCCGCCTTCGCAATGCCGGCGATGTTGTAGTTCGGCACGATCTGGCCCGAGCCGAGATAGGTGAGCGCCATGATCGACGCACCGTCGTTCAAGTTCGCGTTGAGGTGTCCGACGAGCGCGATCAGCGAGTAGGCGCTGATGTCGAGCGCCAGATTGAAGCCGTCGCGCGAGGTGTCGTAAACCTTCCCCGAGAGGTCTTCCTTTTTCACGAAGGCGATCGAGTGAACCAGGCCGTCGATCTTGCCGGCGGCCGCCGCGAGCGCGCGGAGCGAGTCGTCGCTGGTGACGTCGCATTCGAAGACCGCCGCGTCGCCGAACTCTTTGGCGTGATCGCGAACCGCGTCTTGCACGCGCTCGCCCTGATAGGTCAGGATCAGGCGGGCACCGTGCGCGTGCAGCTGCCGCGCGATTCCGCTGGCGATCGACCACCGGTTGGCGACCCCGGTGACAAGGATGGTTTTTCCGTCGAGCAGTCCCACGAAGCCGAACGATCAGCCACAACGCTCGGACAACCCTTTTCGGCTGGTCCGCCAACGGACGGGCGGCACGACTCGTCCTCTTGGAATGAAGCGAATTGCAAGCGGCGCGCCGGTCGCGC
>JAQBPL010000030.1 GCA_028287545.1 Vulcanimicrobiota bacterium
TTGAAGAAGTTCGGCGACGCCAGCTCGGCGAGCGCGAGCTGGGTCGAACCGGTGCCGGTCGCGGTCGCGTTGATCCGTCCGGCGAGCAGCGCTTCGGTGACCTTCACCTGGTCGGCGAATTTCACCAACTCGACGTCGACGCCGGCGTCTTTCCAATAGCCCATCTGCGCGGCGACGAAGAACGGCAGCGCGGCGGCGACGGGCCAATAGCCGACCAGGATCTTCGCACCGCTCTGCGCGAGCGCGGGAGTCCCCGAAACGCCAAGAACGCCGGCCGCTCCGGCGGCACCGGCAGCGGTCAGGAACGTACTTCTCTTCACAAGAATACTCCAGAGGAAACGACGGCTCGCCCAAAAGGCGCGTCGGTCCATCCTAAAGACGCAGCGCGCGCGCGTCACCCGCCATTTGGCCAGCGTGCGCGAGGCTGGCTTCGCCTCCCGACTTCGGGGCTCGCCTACGTCGAGGGCTGCGCTTCGCGGCGCGGTGCGGTGGTCCGCAGCGCGCGCAGGTCGCCGTCGCGGATCGTGACGCCGGTGGCGTCGAACCATTCCATGAGCGGGACGGCGTACTTGCGCGTCGTCCCGACGGCGTCGCGGAAGCGGGCCATCGTGATCGGCCCGTCGCGGCGGATCGACGCTTCGAGGCGCGTGCGAATCTCGGCGATCTGCGTGCCGCGGTAGACGTCCGTGCCGACCTTCACCAACGCTCCGCTGGCGACGAGCGTGTCGAAGGCTTGCGTCAGGCCGGCGATCTGCGCGCGCCGCACCTCGGCGACGACGGTCTCCAGGGCCGAGGGAATCATCGCCTGCGCGGGATCGACCGCAACGACGCGTTCGAAGAACTCGCGCTGCTCCGGCGTGAGCTGCGCTCGGTGGCCGAGCGTCGCATAGTACCCGGCGCGCGCGACGATCCGTCCGTCGTCGGCGTCGGCGGCCAAGAACCGCAGCAGCGTCGCCTCGTCCATCCCGATCTCGCGGGCCAACGCGAGCGACGTCGTGCCGAGCATCCACGGCGTCTCGCCCTCGCGGCGCCGGAGGATCGCCTCGATGCGCGACGACAGCGCGTCCGCCGCACGCCCGTCGAGGTACGCCGGCGGCTTGAGCAGACGGCGCGCCGCACCTGCGGCGACCAGCTCGGCGAGAATTTCGATCGCGCGCTCTTCGCGCACGTTGGCGCGCGCGCCGATTTCGGCAGCGGTGCGCGGAACGAGCTCACCTTCGGCCAAGGCACCCACGACCGCCGCGACGTCGGGCGCGACGTCGTCGCCGCCGTCGGCGTCCGCCGCGGCGTCGATCGTTCCGCCGCCGAGCAGCGTCTTGGGCGAGAGCGCGCGCAGCACGAACGCTTCGCCCGGGTAGGTCGTCGCCGGACGGCGCAAGTGCAGCATCGCATCGACGGCCGCGTCGACGTCGTCGCCGCGTTCGAGCACGAGCGTCGCGAGGATCTCCGCCGCTCCGAGGTACGCCCGGACGTGCGTGCGCCGGCGCAGCAGCGGGCGCGCGTCCGGGAGGGCACGGAACCGCACGCGCAGCGACGCGCTCGTGCCGAGCGTGCCGTCGGCGAGGACGGCGCCCCGGTGCAGCTCCGTCACCTCGACGCCGGGCAGGTTCAGCGCGACGCGCGCACCGCCATTCGCGCTTTCGCGCGCCGTACCGAACACTTGCAGCGAGCGCACCCGGACCGCGCGATCCGGCGCGTCGAGCCGCAGGGTGTCGCCGACGCGCAGCGTCCCCTGCATCAGCGTTCCGGTCACGATCGTGCCGTGTCCGGCAAGCGCGAAGACGCGGTCGACCGGCAGAAACGCGGGCGCATCGAGCGCACGCGGCGGCAGCGCAACGAGCGCGTCGTGGATCGCCGCGCGCAGCACGTCCATCCCCTCGCCGGTCACCGTCGACACCGCGATCACGGGGGCATCCTCGGCGACCGTGCCGCGCGCCGCCTCGCGCACCTCGCGCTCCGCCTCGGCAAGGAGGTCGCCGTCGACCAGATCGCGTTTCGTCAACACCACGATCGCGCGACGCACGTTGAGGAAATCGAGGATGGCAAGATGCTCGAGCGTCTGCGGCCGCACGCCGTCGTTCGCCGCGACGACCAGCAGCAGCAATTCCATGCCCGCCGCGCCGGCGAGCATGTTGTGCACGAAGCGCTCGTGACCGGGAACGTCGACGATCCCCGCTTCGACGCCGTCGTCGAAGCGCAGGTGCGCGAAACCGAGGTCCAGCGTCATCCCGCGCAGCTTCTCCTCGATCCAGCGATCGGGATCGGTGCCGGTGAGCGCGCGAACGAGCGACGATTTTCCGTGGTCGACGTGACCGGCCGTGCCGACGACGTGCATTACCGCGCCGCTTCGAGCGCCGCGGCCAGCTCCCCGTCCCGGCCTGGCGGAATCGTGCGCAGGTCGAGCAGGACGGCGTCGCCGTCGACCCGCGCGACGACGGGCGTCTCGCCGTGCCGCAAGCGTTCCGCCGCGGCGTTGGGGTCGCCGCGTTCCGGCCGCCAAGCCAGCGCGAGCGACGGAATCGCGGCGAGCGGCAGCGTTCCTCCGCCCGCGAAGCCCTCGTGTTCGACGACGGTCACGGCGAGTGCCGGGAGGCGCGCGCGCAGCGCCTCGGCCCGTGCGCGCAACACGTCGAGCGGCGCGCCGAGCATCGCGTACAGCGGTATCGCCGCGCGCGTCGCCGGATCGAGATGGAGCCGCAGGGTCGCGCCGAGCGCCGCGATCGTCGCCGAGCCGACCCGGAGCGCGCGCAGCAGCGGGTTCGCCCGCATCCGGGCGATCGCAGCCGCGCCTCCGACGAGAATCCCGGCTTGCGGGCCGCCCAGCAGTTTGTCGCCGGAGAAGGCTATGAGGTCGATGCCGTCCGCGACCGCTTCGCCGACGGTGCGCTCGGCCGGCAAGCCGTACTCGGTGAGGTCGGTCAGCGCGCCGCTCCCGAGATCCTCGAGCAACGGAACGCCGGCCCGCCGAGCGAGCGCGACCAGCGCGGCGGGCGCGACCTCACCGGTGAAGCCGTCGATGCGGAAATTCGAGCGGTGCGCGCGCATCAGGAGCGCGGTGCGCGGGGAGAGCGCGCGGGCGTAGTCGTCGAGCCGAACCTTGTTCGTGGTGCCGACTTCGATGAGCGTCGCGCCGCTGCGCGCGAGCACGTCGGGGAGACGGAAGCCGCCGCCGATCTCGATCAGTTCGTTGCGCGCGATGACGACTTCGCGCGGCGAACCGTCCGGTGCGCGCGCGAACGTGTCGAGCACGAGCAGCACCGCGGCTGCGCAATTGTTCACGACCAGCGCATCGTCGGCGCCGGTCGCGGCGCGCAGCAGCGCGCCGAGCCGGTCGTAGCGGGAACCGCGCGTTCCCTCGTCGAGGTCGTACTCGAGATTCGATGCGCCGCCGGCGGCGCGCTCGATCGCGGCGATCGCCTCGGCGGCAAGCGGCGCGCGGCCGAGGTTCGTGTGCAGCAGGATCCCGGTCGCGTTTAGCACGCCGGTCAGGCCGCTACGCGCTTCGCGCTCCAACCGCGCGACGACGTCGTCGACGACGGCGTCCGCCGGCGGCGTTACGGCCGACTCGCGGGCAACGTGAACCGCCGCGACGGCATGGCGCTTCACGGTGATGTTCCCGAGCAATGGGACGAACCGCGCGACGCGCGGTTCGTCGAGAATCCGGTGAACGGCCGGCAGGCCGCTCCGGGAATCACGCAGCGGCGAGATGCTTGCCGAGCATGCTGCGAATCTGCTGCTCCGGCACGAAACCCACGATGCGGTCGACGGCCTTGCCGCCCTTGAAGAGGATCAAGCAGGGGATTCCCGAGACGCCGTACTCCCCGGCGATCGACGGGTTCTCGTCCGTGTTCAGCTTCACGAAGCTGACCTGGTCGCCCAGCGTGCCGGCGACCTTCTCGATGACCGGCGAGAGCATCTTGCACGGGCCGCACCACGGGGCCCAGAAGTCGACCAGAACGGGTTTGTCGGAACCGAGCACCTGGGTCGGGAACGTGCTCTGCGAGACGTCAGGGATTGCGCTCATGATTGTAGGATGATACCTCCAAGCGTTCGGACCCCTTCGTAGGAGCGACGGTTTCGGCCCGCACCCCCGGGGAGCGTCCGCCCGTTCTGGCCGCTCCCTCCCCTGCTCCTCCACCCCGCCGGCAGAATCGCGCATCGCTGCGACAAGATCGCCCTGGCGACTTTACCGTGTCCGCAGTAATGTGGCCCAATGAGCCACATCACACGTCCCGGGCGGCCGGCGCTGACCGTATTTCTCCCTATTGCAATCGCCGTGCTCGTTCTCGTGACGCCGACATTCGCGCTGGCTGCAAACTCGGCACCGCTGCACGTGCGCGGCACGATCGTATCGAGCTCGGGCACGTCGGTCGTCGTTTCCACTGCCTCGGGCAACGACACGATCGCGTTGGGACCTCAAACGAAGGTGCTCGGCTTGGTGCCCTCATCGCTTTTGAACGTCGCGCCTGGTGACTTCATCGGAACGACCGTTGCGCCGGCGGCGAACGGATCGCTCACATCGCTCGAAGTCCATATTTTTCCGCCCGCGTTGAAGGGTACCGGCGAAGGGTTCTACCCGTGGGATACGCGGCAGAACAGCATGATGGCGAACGCCACCGTGCAGAGCGTCGCACGGCAGAACATGATGGCCCATGCGACGGTGCAGAGTGTCGGCGGGGGCGCAACAGGCCGGACCGTGAAGCTCACCTATAACGGCGGCACGAAGACGGTAACGATTCCGCCCACCGTTCCTGTCGTCGCTATCCGTCCGGGATCGAAGGCCCTTCTCACCGTGGGCGCGCACGTTTTCGTCATCGCGTCACGCGATCCGAGCGGCCTCGTCGCGAACCTGATCAGCGTCGGTGAAAACGGGCTCGTTCCACCGATGTAGGCGCGCGACTTTGCGGACACCGCCCCCGGCAGAGGCGGCTACTGGGAGCACAGGGTTACGAGTCGTACGCGGGAATCTGCAGTCATGCGGGACCGCACCGCCTCAGCGACGTCCTTCGCGATGGTCGCACTCCTCCTGACGTCGTGTACGAATGTTGGACATGGAAGCGACGCGCCGACGAGTTCGAAGACGGCAGGCTTTGCGGCGTCGTCCGAGTTTTCGTCGTACGCTTTCGACGGATCCGGATCGGGAGGCGAGTCCGACAGGCTCCTCACCGCAACCGCACCGGTCGCGGCGGGACGGGGCGGCAACCCGCGCGTCTTCCGCCTTCAGGATATCGGAAAACCGGGGGTACCCGTTCTCACCCTCGAGATGAGATCAGTGATAGCTCGGGTATCTCACGATCTTCGCCCGAAATATCGGACACATCTCGCGTTTCTCTTTTCTGGCCTTCCCGGGCAACAGCTTTTCCTCGTCTTCCTCGAGGGCTACCCACGCTATCCCGTACTGAACAGCTGCCGCACGCGGACCGATCTCAAGTGCTCGCGGGTCTGTCCGCTGTACGTCGACCCACGTACAAACCGCGTGTATGCGACGACAATGCCGACCTGCACCGCGGACCTGTCGATCTGGGCGCCTCGCCGCGCGTCACGCTGAGTTGGAATTCGTGTCACGCTTAACTTGAATTCGTGTCACCCCGAGCTTGTCGAGGGGCCTTCGTCACGCATGGTGCCTCACGTTCAACGTGTATCGCGAGGCACGGGTTGGTGACGGGGGCCCTTCGACAAGCTCAGGGTGACAACGTTTTTCCTCAGCGTGACGGCGATTTACACCGTGACTGGGGGTTCTCCGGTGATGTCGGCGACGGCTTTTGATTGCTGGCCGAGGTTTGCGATGGCGATGACTTCGTCGCCTTCGGCGAGGCGCTGCAGGCGGACGCCCTTGGTCGAGCGGCCGGCGCGGCGGATCTGGCTGACCGGGATGCGGATCACCTGGTTGCCCGAGGTGATCATCAAGAGCTCGTCTTCCGGCGCGACCAAGATCTGGTCGACGACGTGGCCGATCTCTTTCTCCTTGGCGAACGCCTTGACGCCCTTGCCGCCGCGCGAGGTGTGGCGGTAGTCGTCGA
>JAQBPL010000103.1 GCA_028287545.1 Vulcanimicrobiota bacterium
TCCTCCCACGTCTCGAGCGGCTCGCCGTCGACCTCGTCGGGGAAGCGCACGCAGAAGCCCTGCTCGACGTGGATGCCGGTCACGAGCACGCGCGTACCGCGAGGATAGTAAGTACCATCCTTCCACAGTGTCCCGTACGTGGTGTCGTAGTGCTGACCGATCTCGACTTTCTCGATCGTTCCGTCTCCCCGCGTCGCCGGTGCGGTCCGGCCCCAATTCCGCGCCGCGGTGTGGTATACCCGTCACGATGAGCGAGCACGGCCTGCGCACCTGGCGCATCCTTTCGTCGGCGTATCCGATCTCGACGCCGTTCCTGCGCCTGCGCGCCGACCGCGTGGAGCTGCCGAACGGCGCCGTCGTCGAGGAGTACTACGTGCGGGAGTCGCGCGGCTTCTCGGTCGTCTTCGCGCTGACGCCGGACAACCTGGTCGTGCTGATCCGGCAGTACAAGCACGGGATCGGCGAGGTGGTGACCGAACTCCCCGCCGGCGGCGTCGACCCAGGCGAGACCCCGGAGGCGTGCGCGGTCCGCGAGCTCGCCGAGGAAACCGGCTACGTCGGCGGAGCGCCGCGGCACGTGCGTTCGTTCATCGCCGATCCCACGAGTTCGGACGGCCGCTTCCACCTCTTCGTGGTGCGGGACGCGATACCGACGCACGCCCCCGATCCCGACCCGACCGAAGAGATCGAGGTCGTGCTCGCGACGCGCGACGAGGTGCGCGCGATGGCGCTCGACGGCCGCATCGATGCCGGCTCGCAGGTTGCGGCGGTCCTCGTCGCGCTGGATTCGCTGGCGCGGGAAGAGGGCGCCTAACCGGGCCGCAGGCGGCCCGCGAGCGCACCGAGAGACCCGAACGGGAACACGCGGTCCGCGGTCGCGGCCACGACCTGCAGCGCGCTGCGGCCGACTCCCCACGGCGCGAGCGCGTCGCGGCACGCACCGCCCAGGACGTCCAAGCCGCGGGAGTACGGCGTGAGCGCGGGGACCACGACGAGCGTGGAAGCGCCGAGGAACGCCGGCACCGTGACCCCTCCGCCGACGCGCAGCGAAGGGTGCAAGTGGCCGATCATCGTGCGGGCTGCGGCCGGCTCCGGCTTGTCGCCGTGCAGCAGCGTCCAGCCGTCGCGCTCGCACGACTCGACGGTTTCGCCGAGCACCGCGACGCCGCGCGAGCGTCCCTCGTGGTTGCCCGCGACGATCGTGACGGGCGCCAACCCGCGCAGCGACTCCAGCGCGGCGCGAATCGCGCGGGCCGCGCCCTCGCTCATCGCCGCGCCGTGAATGGCGTCGCCGAGAAACACGATCTCGCGCACCGCGTGCCGTCCGGCCGCGGCCGCGATCGCCGCGGTGATCTCTCGGGTGCTCCAGAGCGGCAGCGCCCCACCGCCGCCCATCACGTCTTCGTAGCCGAGGTGCGCGTCGGCGCAGACCAGCGCGCGAGCCGCGAGCAGCAGCGCGAACCCGCCGGGGAGCGCGACCACGCCGTCCGCGAGCGGATACGATTCGGCCGCGGGCGAGGGCGCCCTCATAATAGCCGCAACTGGCTGGGAGCGCTCGCGGCGGTTTGTGACGAAGGCCCTTCGAGAAGCTCAGGGTGACATGGGCCGAGCAGCGCGAGCACGCGGTCGTGGAGCGCTTCGACCATCTCGGCGCGTTCGTCGAGCATGACGCCGTCGCCGAACGACGACGTGACGATGCCGAACGTGAACGGCGTCGCCGCGGCCGGATGCAGCACGCGCGGTTCGCCCTCGAGTCCGCGCAGATACCGCAGCGCGGCGGGGGCGTCGAGGAGATCGCGGGTCACGACGCGGATCGTCTCCCGGATCAGCGGAAACTCCGGGTCGGCTTCCCACAGCCGGTCGAAGATTTTGGCGGCGTTCCAGCGCAGCGCGCCGCCGCGAATCGACCGGCCGCCGGCGCGCCGCAGCACCAGCAGTCCGGCGTTTGCGACGTGCCGGAACTGCTGGCGCAGCAGCGCGCTCGAACGCAATCCCTGCAGCAGGTCGTCGTCGAAGCCGTCGGCGTGGAGCAGCGACGCCCACACTGCGTCGGCGACGTGCCTGCGCGGCGGCAGCGCGACGAGGAAACCGCCGTCGTCGGTGGTCAGCGTCGAATTGATCTGCGTGCGCCGGTGCAGCCGAACCGCGACGGCTCGGGCCAGCGTCTCGTTGACGCGGCGGCCCGCGCAGGTGTGAAAGACCGCGGTCTGCCGCTCGTCCATCCGGTAGATCTCGACGACCGCGTGCGCGTCGTCGGGAAGCGCGGAGAGCGCCACCTGCTGTGCGACGGCGCGCGCGACGTGCGCGGCTTCGAGACCGTCGAGCGCGTAGCGGACGCGCAGGTACGCGAGCGCTCCCTGCGTTCCGCCCGCCGCCAACGCATCCGCCGTGCCGCGCCGCAGCGCTCCGATCTCGTGCGCGAGCAACAGCGGCACGCCTTTGAGGTGCGAACTCCATTGCGGCACGGTCGGGCGCCCGGCGTGGGGCTCGACGCGCAAACCGCGCGGGCCGACTTCGCTGACCCGCAGCGTGCGCCCGTCGAGCACGAACACGTCGCCTTCGGAGAGCGACGCTGCGAAAGCTTCGCCGAGGCGGCCGATCCCCGCGCCGCCGGAGCCGCTGACCGGAATCGTCGACTCGTCCGGAATCGTGCCGACGTTTTCGAAATACGCGCTGGACGGCTCGCGTCCCAGGCCGTACGCCGCGACGCCGTCGGTGCCGATGCGCCGCACGTGCGCTTCGTCGGGCCCGGCGCCGCCGCCGCTCAAATACGCGACGCACGCGCGCAGATCGGCGGCCGCCAGCGCGCGGTACGGGAAGGCGCGCCGTGCCAGCGCGAGCGCGTCGTCGAGCGCGATCCGCCGGTCCGGGACGCATAGCGAGACGATCCATTGCGCCAGCACGTCGAGCGGCGCCGCGGGGATTGTGACTTCTTCGATCCGGCCGTCGAGGATGCAGCGCCGCGTCGCGGCCGCTTCGATGACGTCGTCGCGATCCTGCGCGATCACGACGCCGGTCGCGACCGCGCCCGGGCGATGTCCCGCGCGTCCGACGCGCTGCAGCGTCGGCGTCATGCCGCGGGCGCCGCCGAGAACGATCACCCGGTCGACGTATCCGATGTCGACCCCGAGCTCGAGCGAACTCGAACAGACGACCGTCCGCAGCGCCCCGCTGCGCAGACCCGCTTCGGTCCGGTGCCGCACGCTGCGTTCGAGCGCGCTGTGGTGCACGCCGATTCGCCGGTCCCGCGCCGCCGTCGTTTGCCGCGGATCGCTCTCCGCAACCGCAATCTCATCGCGACCCGCTCCCGTGTCATCCTGAGCTTGTCGAAGGATCATCTCGTGCGCCAGCCGCTCGGCCTGACTGCGCACGTTGGTGAAGACGAGCGTCGAACGCGCGTCTTTCGTCAGCGCATACGCGGTGCGCGCACACGTCGCCAGCGTCGCCATCGCACCGGAGAACGGCGCGACGATGTCCAGACGCATCTCGCGCAGACCGCGGCAATCGACGACGGCGCACTCGCGTTCCGTGCCGGCGAGATACGCGGCGACGCTCTCCAGCGGCGCGACGGTCGCGGAGAGTCCGACGCGGCGCAGCGGCGCGCGCGTCAGCTCCGCGAGCGATTCGAGCAGCAGCGCCAGATGCGCGCCGCGTTTGTTTCCGGCCAGCGCATGGACTTCGTCGACGATCACCGTCTCGACGTGGGTCAGCTTCGCGCGGTAGGAATCCATCGCCACCATGAGCGCGAGCGACTCGGGAGTGGTCAGCAGGACGTGGGGCGGCCGCGCCATCATCAGGCGCCGTTCTTCGACCGGCGTGTCGCCGGTGCGCACGCCGGTGCGCACGAAGCGTTCGCGCACGCGGCCGCGCCGCACCCGCGCGCGCTCGGTGTTCGGGCGCTCGAGCAGGCCCATCTCCCGCAACGGACGCCGCAGGTTGTGCTCGACGTCGTAGCCGAGCGCGCGCAGCGGCGAGACGTAGAGGCAGTACGTGCGGGCCAGCAGTTCGTCGGCGTCGCGCAGTTCCGCCAGCCGCGACATCACCGGCAGAAACGCGGCGAGCGTCTTCCCCGTCCCGGTCGGCGAGCAGATCAGCGTGTGGCGCCCCTCCCGCGAGAGCGGGAGCGCGGCCGCCTGGGGCGGCGTCGGAGCACCGAGATGTTCCTCACACCAAGCCGCGACGGCCGGGTGGAGCAAACCGAAAACGCCGTCCACGGGACGTCGTCAGTTCATCGAACGCGCGTTCGATTCATGCCGGCGGGACGAGGCCCTCAGGCCAGGGCGCTGATCGCCGTTCCGAGGCCGAGCGAGGCGAACAGGCGTTGTGCCTCGTCGGCAGCGAGTTTTTCGGTGCTGACGAGCACCGACATCGCGATCGTCGAGGTGCCGCCCGAAGCGATGTCGAGCGTCGAGGCGGAACCGGCTCCGGAGATGCCATCCATGGTTTGTTGATCGTACGCCGAGCCAGCGGGCGGATGCAAGCGCCGGGCCTGA
>JAQBPL010000112.1 GCA_028287545.1 Vulcanimicrobiota bacterium
CGGTAAGCACAAGATGGTCATCGTCGCGGCGGCGATGCGCAAGCTTCTCGTTCTAGCCTACGGCGTCGTCAAGTCGGGCCGTCCGTTCGATCCCCTCTTGACTCGCTAACACGGTATCTTGTCGAGGAATGACAATGGGCGCATTCGCTATGACAATGGGGGCATTCGCTATAACAACGCGTTCGCTAGCCCCAGACTTTGCGGGCCGTGTCGGTGATGAGTTGGAGTTTGGCCCACTGCTCTTCTTCGGTGAGGAGGTTGCCTTCGGCCATCGATGCGAAGCCGCATTGCGGGCTGAGCGCGAGGTCGTTGAGCGGGACGATCTTCGCCGCCTCGTCGATGCGGCGGGTCAGCGACTTCTGGTCTTCCAGGCCGCCGCGTTTGGTGCTGACCAGGCCCAGCACGACCGTCTTTCCCTTGGGCACGAAGCGCAGCGGTTCGAACGTTCCCGAGCGTTCGTCGTCGTATTCGAGCAGGAAGCGGTCGACCTCGAGCTCGTTGAACAGCTTCTCCGCGATCGCGTCGTAGCCGCCGCTGGCGTACCATTGGCTGCGGTTGTTGCCGCGGCACAAATGGATCGCGAGCACGACGCCGGCCTTGCGCGCGGCGCGGAAGCACGCGTTGTCGGCGGCGATCGCCTCGTCGAGCAGCTGCTCCGGCGATTGGCCGAACTCCGCGCGCAGATGCTCGCGCCACTTCGGATCGAGATAGTAGCTGTAGCGCGGCGCGTCGATCTGGATGTACGAGACGCCTTCGGTAGAAAGCGCGGCCGTTTCGTCCTTGATGATCTCGACCACGTCGCGCAGGAACGCGGAATGATCCGCATACGCCTTGTCGCTGACGCCCTTCTTGTACGAGATCGCCGGGAATTGCGTCGCGCTCGGCAGGGTCATCTTGATCGGGCCGGGACTGCGTTCGCGCAGGAACGCCGTCTCGTGTTCGGCCAGCCGGCGCATGCGGCGCAGCTTCCCGGTGACGATCCCCTTGACCGCGCTCGGCGCGACCGTTTGCGCCGTTCCCGCCGCGTTCCAACTGCGCGCAACGGCGTCGCCGTAGTCGAAGCCGTCGACCGCGTCGTTGAAGTCGCTCATGAAGCCGCTGCGCCGGAACTCGCCGTCGGTGAAGACGCGAAAGCCGAGCTCCTTCTGCTTCGCGAGGACGCGCACGATGTCGCGGTCCTCGATCTCGCGCAGGCGCTCCGGCGGCGCACCGGCGTGCCGTGCCTCGAGAAGCTCGGCGCTTCGCAGAAAGCTGCCGACGTGGTCGGCGCGCAGGTCGGCGGCGGTAACGGTGTGCGGCATGCGGTCCCCTTTTTCGCGTCCCGCTTGCGGGCCTACCGAGGCGTCGCTCTCCTGGTGTGACGCCCCGGATGCTGGGTACCGTTCGGGCGTGAATGTGCCGCTGTGGCTGCTCGCGGGCATCGGCGTTATGGGCGGGTACGACACGATCGTTTTTCACGAACGCGTCGCCCGCCTTGCTTCGCAGCCCGCGGCGTGGCGCGAGTTGCGGCTGCACGCGGCGCGTGACGTCGTCTATCTCGTCCTGTTCGCCACGCTCGCGTGGTCCGAACCGCACGGCTGGATCGCCCTCGCGTTCTCGATGGCGCTCGCCGCGGAGATCGTCATCACCGCGTTCGACTTCATCGTCGAATGGGACACACGGAAGCTGCCGCGGGGCGAGCGCGCGCTGCACGCGATCATCGCGATCGCATACGGTGCGTTCCTCGCCTTGCTCGCGCCCCGCCTGACGACGTGGTTCCGCTTGCCGGCCGCGTTGACGCCGGTCTCGCACGGCGTGCTCTCGTGGTTTCTCAGCCTGCTCGCGCTCGGCGTCGCGATCTGGGCGGTTCGCGACGCGGCCGCCGCACGATACTTGCGCATGATCGAGTCACGCCCCGAGCTTCACCCTTCGCTCGAGCGATTCTGACTCGAAGCGACGGCGTCTCCGCAGCGGTTACCGCTCGGCGGTCGTCGCGGCCGGCCGGTCGCGCGGCGGCTCGTACGTCGCGAAGCGTTCGTCTTGAGCGAAGCGCGAGAACACGCCGCGCTTGAACTGGCCGAGCAGCGTGTCGAGCAGCATCTCGCCCAGCGGCACCAGCGTCTCTTCGTAGAGCTCGCGCGGCCGCACGTCGGGACGCGCCACCTCGACGGTCGCAGCGACGTCGCCGGTATCGATCCCCGCGTCGATCCAAAACCACGACACGCCGCACGTCGGGTCGCCCATCTTCACCGTCCAGTAGACGGCGTCGCGGCCGCGATGCTTCGGCAGCACGCTGGGATGGAAGCACAGCGCGCCGACGCGCGGCAGCGCCCGGTCCGGGGCCTTCAGCATGCGCGTATAGTTCGCGAGCAGCAGGACGTCGCAGTCGTCCGCTTCAGCGATCTCGATCTCGTGGCGCAGGCACGCGCGAATCGCGGCCTCGTATATCGAGCCGGAGCCCCAAACGGCGATCTTCACGTCTGGTTCGTAGTTCGCGGATAGCCCGGTGGTGTCTTGCCTCACCGCCGGCGCGACAAGCCGGGCAAAACATCCACATGATTCCCTACTGCTTAGGGACGCTAGCATAAGGAGCGTTATCCGTGCCCGCTGCCTTTCGGTCGCTTGCTCTACAAAGGGAAGCGTGAGTAGGCGGATCAAGTCGCCGGTACGCACCTCGCACCGTAAGCCAGGGGGAAATCATGCGTCAGGCGAGTCCCGGTTTGAACCGCATCTTGTTGTCCGCGGCGATCGTCGTGATCGGCGGGCTGACGGCAGCCGGGGCCGTCGCC
>JAQBPL010000164.1 GCA_028287545.1 Vulcanimicrobiota bacterium
CGATCGCGCTGCTCGACAGCAAGACGCCGGTCATCGGGATCGTCACCGAAGGCCGCGTGCGCGAGAAGATTCTCTCCAACATCGCCGAGTCGAAGGCGCGCGAAGCGCCGATCATTCTCGTCGCGAACCACGGCGACGAGGAAGCCGCGGCGCTGGCGGATCACGTGCTGTGGGTTCCGCGCGTCGACGAGATGCTCTCGCCGATCGTCAACGTCGTCCCGCTGCAGCTGCTCGCGTACCACATCGCGGACATCGACGGCAAAGACGTCGATCAGCCGCGCAACTTGGCGAAGACCGTCACCGTCGAGTAACGGGCGAGGGCTCGCCCCGTCAAACGCGCAGAGAGGCATCGCCGGAATTCTCCCATGGATGCGGCGCGAAGCGGGGCGGTCTCCAGCCGGAGCCGAACTCAATGCGCACCATGTCGATCGTCCTGCAGGCCATCCCGCTGGCGTTCCTGGCGATCATCGTGACGCTGATCGCGCGGCCGCTGCTCGCGCGCCGGCGGCCTCGGCCGATGCGACCGCCGCGCACGCCGCCCAAGCCCAAGCGCTCGCATCTGAGCGTGGTGTCCCGCAGCCGCATGGACGACGAGCTCAACGATCTGCTCAAGCGCCGCTGAGGCTAAACCGCGGCGCGGATGCCCGACATGCCGGAGGGGCGGCGGGATAGCGCTCGGCCAGGCAGAACCCGCAGGCTTCGTGCGTGCCGATGGTCGTTCTCCAGATCAGCTTCGTCCGATTTCGATCGAACCGGGATTTCTCAAGTATCCGACCGGAAGCTGTTTGATCACCGTCGGGAGCACGCGGGTGATCTGCGCCGCCACGATCGAGGACCGGGTTCCGCCCTGGATGCGCGGGCGAGGGACGGGCTGGATCACCGCCGAGTACGCGATGCTTCCGAGCGCGACGCCCGAGCGGAACCAGCGCGAGGCCGCGAAGGGGCGGCTCGGCGGACGCACCCACGAGATCCAGCGGCTGATCGGACGCGCCTTGCGAGCGGTCGTCGACATGGAAAAGCTCGGCGAGCGCACGGTGATCGTCGACTGTGACGTGATCGGCGCCGACGGCGGGACGAGGACGGCCTCGATCACCGGCGCGTGGGTCGCGCTCGGTCTCGCCCTGCGCGAACATTTCGACCCGGAGAAGAAGCAGAAGTGGCCGCTGACCGGGCAGATCGCGGCCGTCTCGGTCGGGATCGTCGACGGCGTCCCGGTCCTCGACCTTCCGTACGAGGAAGACAGCGGGGCCGAGGTCGACATGAACGTGGCGATGACCGACGCCGGCGGGTTCGTCGAGCTCCAGGGGACCGCCGAACGCGATCCGTTCAGCCGCGAACAGCTCGACGTTCTGCTCGGTCTCGCCGAGGGCGGAATCCGCACCTTGTTCGACGCGCAGCGCAGCGCGCTAGAGTCCGTTGCGGGAGCGCGCAATGCCGGCTGAGGGGACCCGCCTCGCGGAGCTGGTCGCTACCGTCGGCGCGTTTCACGTGACGGACCGCACGCTCCGAGCCGCGCAGGAGCGGATCGAGGCGCGCCTTGCGGCGGGGGACGCCGATGATGCGGCGATTGCCGGATACCTCGACGCCGTGCGGCGCTACTTCGGCCCGTACGAGCGCGAAGCGCGCGACCAGTTGAAACACGTCGATCGCGAGCTGGAGCGGCTCTATCAGCTGCAGTACAATTTCGCCGCGGAGCGCGGCGTCGTGGCCAAGCGGGTCGATGCCGTGCGAGGCGTCCTGGAGGCCGTCGCGGAACTCGGCCCGGGATGAAGATGCTCGAAGACGTAGGGCGAGGGACGTTCAACGTCTTCTCCTACGCCGGCGGGGTCGCCGAACTGCTGGCCGACGCCGTTCGCTTCATCCTGCAGCTGCGCATTCGCCTGCGCGAGACGCTCGACCAAGCCTACTTGCTCGGCGTGCAATCGTGGACGATCGTGCTGCTGACGTCACTCTTCACCGGCATGGTGTTCTCACTGGAGAGCGCCGTGCAAGCGGTGCAGTACGGGGTCGGGAACCTGGTCGGCGGCGCCGTATCGTTCTCCGCGGCGCGGGAACTCGGGCCGATGCTCTCGGCGGTCGTCGTGGCCGGCCGGACGGGTGCGGCGATCGCGGCGGAACTCGGTTCGATGGTCGTCACCGAGCAGATCGAAGCGCTGCAGTCGCTGGGGCTTTCGCCGACGCGGATGCTGGTCGTCCCGCGCCTCGTCGCCCTGGTGGTGATGCTGCCGCTGCTGACCATCTTCGCGGACATCGTCTCGATCGTCGGCGGGATGTGGGTCGCGAACATCTACGCGCACATCTCGACCGAGTCGTTCATCACCTCGGCGCGCTCCGTGCTGCCGTTCGGCGACGTCCTCAAGGGGCTGATCAAGTCGATCGTGTTCGGCGTGATCATCGCGATCATCGGCGCCTACCAGGGCCTGCAGACGCGCGGCGGAGCGGCCGGCGTCGGCAAGGCGACGACCGGCGCGGTCGTCACCTCGATCATCCTGATCTTCATCTTCAACTTTCTGCTCTCGTATTTGCTCTACGGGAACAGCTGATGGAGATTTACGCGCACCTCGAAGACGTCTGCGTCCGGTATGGTGAGAAGATCGTGATGCAGAACCTCACGCTCGACGTCGTCGAGGGGGCGATCACGTGCATCATCGGCCTCTCCGGCGCAGGGAAGTCGACGATTCTGCGCCTGCTCAACGGGCTGAAGAAGCCCGATAGCGGGCGGGTGATCGTCAAGGGCCAGGACATCACCGAGATGCGCGAGCGCGACCTGATCGAGCTGCGGCGGTCGATCGGGTTCGCCTTCCAGTTCTCCGCGCTCTTCGACTCGCTCACGATCGGCGAGAACGTCGCCCTGCCGCTGCGCGAGCACTCGAAGATGTCGGACGCCGAGATACGCAAGCTCGTCTCGGCGACGCTCGATTCGGTCGGGCTCGCGCACGTGGAAGAGCGCTTCCCCTCGGAACTCTCGGGCGGCATGGTAAAACGGGCCGGCTTCGCGCGCGCGGTCGTCACCGCTCCGCAAGCCGTCCTCTACGACGAGCCGACCACCGGCCTCGATCCGATCATTACCCACGTCCTCACCGACACGATCGTGAAGCTGCGCCGCCGGCTGAACGGCACGGCGGTCGTCGTCTCGCACGATCTCGAGAGCATCTACATGATGGCGGATTACATCGCGATGCTGTTCGAAGGCGCGATCGTGGCGTACGGAACGGTCGAGGAAATTCGCCGTTCGCCGAATCCGATCGTCCAGCAATTCTTGCAGGGGAGCGAAGTCGGGCCGATCCCGATCTAACGTTATGAGCAGACAAGCGATCGTCGGACTCTTCACCATCCTCGCGTTGCTCGGGCTCTTCGGGGTCTTCTTCGTATTGACCAACGTCGGAACGCAAGGGCGGTACAAGATCGCCGTGCACTTCAAGTCGGCGGCGGGCCTGCACAAGGGCGCGCTGGTGTACGAGAGCGGCGTCGTCGTCGGCCTGGTCGACTCGACCGTGCTGCGGCCGGACGACTTCAGCGTCGACGTGTACCTGGCGATCAACAACAACGTCGACATTCCGCGCACCGCGAAGTTTCTGATTCAGGCGCCGTTGACGGGCGACTCGTCGCTCGAGATCGTCCCGCCGCCGATGGCGGATCAGCCCGCCGGCCAAGCCTCGCCGACGAACGCGCCGCGCGCGGTGGCGATCTTGCCGCACGAACCGCTGCTGGGCCCGCAGGAGCCGCAAGGGACGAACCCGGCGACGATCCAGGACTTGCTCGATCAAGGTCAGGGCGAAGTGAAGCGCCTCGACGTGATGCTTGCGCAGCTCGAAAAGCGCGAACCCGCGCTGCTCAACACGATGCAATCGGCGCTCAACAACGCCAACGACGTCAGCATATCGCTGAACAGAGAGATCCATCACCTCACCGGCAAGGTCGACACGCTGACGGACACGATGCAGGTCGCGCTCACCAAGGGCAGCGCCAACATCAACGACCTCACCTCGCAGCTCGACCTGACGGTGCGCCGCAACAGCGGCAAGGTCGACTCGCTGCTGGCCTCCCTCGACTCCTCGGCGCAATCGCTCAACGCGACCGCGACGGCGGTCCAGCGGCTGGCGCAGAATCCGCAGGTGAGCGCGAACCTGATCGAGACGACGCGCGGGCTCGCGCAGACGGCGACGACGATCGCCTCGATCGCGGGCGATTTCCACAACATCACCGGGAATCCGCAGACACAGGCCCAGCTGCGCGACACGATGGCGAACGTCGACGCCGCGACGCAGAAGCTCAATTCGATCCTGGGCCGCTTCGGCGGGAAGTCCAGCGTCTACGGCGTCGACCCGGGCGCTACTCCGGCGCCGGCCGGATCGCCCGGGCCGGGCGGCCGCGGCCGCGGACCCGGCGCGCCGCCGGGCGCGTCAGGGAACGCGTCGGCCGTCCAAGCCGACATGAAGAACACGCTCGGAGGGTTGGTGCGCAACCTCGTCGCGCTGCAGCTGCGCGTCTCGGAGCTGGACTCGCAGAAGACGACGACGACGTCGAGCAATTCACCTCTGCTCACCCGCGACCGGGGACCCGCGACCGACATCAACCTCATCATCCCGCCGCTCGGCTCGACGTATTTGCTCACCGGCGTGAACGACATCGGCGGGCCCACGTCGTCGTGGAATTTTCTCGGGATGACGAAGGTGCGGCCGCACCTCCTCGTCGGCGGCGGCGTGCTCTATTCACGCCTCGGCGCGCGCGTGCTGTTCACGCCCCCCGGGAAGGTGGGTCTGGGCTTCGAGGGGCGCGTCTACGACCTGCGCCGCCCGACGACGGACGCGTACGCGAACCTGCGGCTCGGGGACGGTCTCACGATCTTCGGCGGCGAGCGCGACGCGCTGCGCGACACTCGGCGCACGACGTTCGGCCTGCAATACCAGTTCTGAGGCCGACGAATGCCGGCCGCACCCCTCGTCACCTACGCGATCGTCGCGCTGAACCTTTGGATGTACGCGCATCCGAGCGGCACGGCGTTCGCGCTGATCCCGTACGACGTCACGCACGACGTGGTGCTCCCGCCGCCGTCGCCGCCGATCCCGGCGCTCACCCTCGTCACCTCGATGTTCGTGCACGGCGGGATCGCGCACCTCGGCTTCAACATGCTCTTCCTGATCGTCGTCGGGCCGGCGGTCGAAGCGATCTGCGGACACGCGCGGTTCGCGCTGTTCTACCTGTTCTGCGGGATCGCGGGTGGAGCGCTGCAGCTGGCGATCGCACCGAACAGTCACGTCCCGACGATCGGTGCCTCGGGAGCGATCGCCGGCGTGCTCGGAGGATACCTCGTCTATCCGTTCCTCCCCGTGAACACGATCGTTCCGCTGGACCTCTCGCCGCGCATGTTGCGGCTGGTCGCCGTCCTGCTGATCGGACTGTGGGCGGCCGTCCAGTTCCAGAACGGTTTCGGCACGCTCGGTGACGGCGCGGCGGAGTCGCAAGGCGGTCCCGCGTATTTCGTGCACATCGCTGGTTTCTGTGCTGGGGTTCTCGTGATCGGACTCTTCAAGATCCGCTCGGCCGCGCGCCGGGCCTGTTGGTTTCACAGCTGATGCGCGTCGGCATCGTCGGTGCGGGCGCGCTCGGCACGTTGTTCGGTCATCGGCTCGCCGCCGAGAACGACGTCCTGCTGCTCGAGCAGCGGCCCGACGTGGTCGACGCGGTTCGGCGCAACGGCCTGCGCGTCGAGGGCGAGTCGCGTCCGGCGCGCGCGACCGGTGAGCCGCGCGAGCTCTTCGACGTGCAAGTGCTCTTCGTGTTCGTGCGGGCGACGGATACGCTGCGGGCGCTGCGGCCCTTCGCCGCGCAGCTCAGCCCCGCCACGGCGATCGTCTCGCTGCAGAACGGCTTGGGGAACGAAGAAGCGATCAAGACGTCTCTGGGAAGCACGATTCCACTGGTGATCGGGGCGACGACCGAGTCGGCCTTGACCGTGGCTCCCGGTGAGGTGCGGCGCATCGGTGACGGTACGACCGTGCTCGGCAGCGCCGGCGCCTCACCCGAAGCGTGCAACCGGGTCGTGCGGCTGCTGGTCGACGCCGGCTTTGCGGCCAGCGCTGCGTACGACATCCGCCCGCACCTGTGGGGAAAGCTGATCGCGAACGCCGCGATCAACCCGGTCTCCGCACTGCTCGATCGACCCAACGGAATCGTGCTGACCGATGACTACGCCGGCGAAGTCGCGCGTTCGCTCGCGCAAGAGGCGGCGACGGTCGCGAACGCCATGCGCATCCCGCTGCCGTTCAGCGACCCGTGGTCGTACGTGCGCACCATCGTCGAGCAAACCGCCGAGCTCGACAACTCGATGCTCTTCGACCTGCGTTCCGGCGCTCGCACCGAGGTCGATTTCATCAACGGCGCCGTCGTCGCGGCGGGCCGGCGCGCGGCCGTGCCGACGCCCTACAACGAGACGCTCACGGCGCTGGTCAAGGCGCGCGAGCACGCGGCGCGCACTTCGGCTGTGCGGTGAGCCGCCGGGCGGCAGGAGAAGGGCGCCTAGATCAGGACTCGGGCGAGTTCTCGCGCCGGGCCCGTTCGCGAACCTGCGGGACGCCTTCGAGCCACAGTTCGGCAAGGCTCTCGCAGACCAGCGCTTCATAGCGCTGCTGGCGGGCCTGCTGCTCGCGCCATTGCCCGCGCGCCGACGGCACCGGAACGCCGGTCGCCTGGACGCGCACGAATCCGGTCTGCTGGGCCGCTTCGTTCCGGATCACGACCGCGCGTTCGCGGACGAGCGAATCGAACGGACGCGTCGGAAAAGGCAGGGGGACCATTGCCCGTATCGTACCCCGGACGAGCGGGCAAAGCGCGCGACCGGGGTCACTCTATCAAGGCCGCCGGCCGCGCGGGTGGGCGGCGTCGAACTGCTCGAGGACCCGCTTCTTGGCGACCTTCGTGTAGACTTGCGTCGTCGCGAGGCTCTCGTGGCCGAGGATCTCTTTGATCACGAGCAAGTCGGCGCCGTTCTCGTACAGATGGGTCGCCATCGAATGGCGCATCGTGTGGGGCGAGGCGTAGCCCTCGAGGCCCGCGATTCCCATGTACGTCCGCACGATCTTGTAGAGGGCCGACTCGCTGAGCCGCGCCCCGCCCCGGCCGATGAAAAAGGCGTCGTTCGGCGTCCGCGGCCGCACGCCGAGATAGGCCCGCATCGCCTCGGCGGCCAGGCGCGTCAACGGCACGTTCCGGTCCTTGCCGCCCTTGCCGCCGATGACCCGCAGCGACCGGTTTTCGAGGTCGACGTCGGCCAGGCTCAGGCCGAGCAGTTCCGAGCGGCGGACGCCGCTGGAGTACAGGCACTCCAGGATCGCCCGGTCGCGCAGCCGCTGGGCATCGCTGCGGCCGGCGATCCGCAGGTCGAGCAATTTCTCGACCTCGGCCTCGGTGAGGGCCTTGGGGAGCGGCTTGCCGATCTTCGGGGTCGGCACGTCGGAGGCAGGATTGTCGGGCCGGCGGCCGTCGAATTTGAGAAATTTGTAGAACGTGTGAAGCGCCGAGATCTTGCGCCGGATCGACCGCGGCGCGTATGCCCGCGAGCCGTTGAGCCGCTGCAGAAAAGCCAGGACGTCGGCGCGGTCGGCCGCCTCGAGCGAGTCGTACGGCGGCGCGTGGTGCGCGTCGACGTCGAGGTCCGCCGCGCGCGCCTTGAGGAACGATCCGAAGCTCTCGAGATCGCGCTGGTAGGCGACCGACGTCTTCGGGCTCATCCGGCGCAGCTCCAGGTACGCCGCGAAGCGCGCGATCGCGGGATCGGTCGAGGCGAACTCGGCGATGTCGTAACGGCGGCGAACCTTGGCCACGGCGGTCCCCTCTCCGGCGCTTCTTCCGCATGGCGCCAGTAACGATAATCGGAATTTCCGTTACTCCGCACGAGGGAAGATTCCCTCCTAGGGGCGCCCGGCGAGCCGGCGCAGCCGGCCGGCGGCGATCTCGGCGGCGCGCTCCCACGTCCAGTCCCGCCGGGCGCGCTCCGATCCGAGCCGCGCTTTCGCCCGCGCCTCGTCGGGATGCTCCGCGACGTACCGCAGCGTCGCGGCGAACGCGTCGACGTCCGGCTCGAGCCACCAGCCCTCGCCGGCCAGCGCTTCGCCGCGCATCGCGCCGCGCAGCGCCACGCGGCGCGACGGGACGCGATAGGCCACGTCGTCGTCGAGAAACGCGTCGGCCGCGCCGCCCGCGGTCGCGATCACCGGGAGGCCGCAGGCGAGCGCCTCGAGCATCGGCAGACCGAACCCTTCGCCGCGGTAGGCGAACGCGAGCGCGTCGCAGCTCCGGTAGAGCCGTACGACGTCCTCGTCGGCGATCTCGTCCTTGAGCACGATGAGTTCCGGTGCCTGCGGATCGTCTACGAACGCGCGAAACGCGGCGCCGCCGTCGTCGAGCTGATAGAACGAACGCGTTCCCAACAGCTTGAGGACCAGCGTGACGTCATCGTCCCGCGTGAACGCGCGCCGGTAGGCCGCGAGCAGCACGTCGACGCCTTTGCGCGGCAGCACGCCGCCGACGTAGAGAAACTTGAAGCGCTTCGCCGTCGCGAGGGGATACGGCACGATCGCGTGGTCGGGCGAAAAACGTTCCGGATCGATGCCGTTCGGAACCACCGCGACGCGCTCGGCCGGCACGCCTTCGTCCAGGAACATCTGCCGGCAGTACGGACTGGGCGTCCACACTTCGTCGATCGCTCCGTCACGCAGCGCTTCCACCCATGCGCGCGGCAGACGGCCGTATTCCCACGGGAGGATCTGCACCATGTGCCGCACGCCGTCGGCGCGGCGAAAATCGGCGCTGCCGTTCGATTGGCGGATCAGCACGTCGGCCGGCGGCACGCCGCGCACTTGCCGCGCCCGCAGCGGCGCGAAGCGCGGATCGGCGACGACCGACGGTTCCGCGGAGGGTTCGTCGGCGACGATCGCCGGCGCGACGTCGGCGTGCGCTTGCAGCGCGAGCGCTAAGTTGCGGTTGACGGTCGCCATCGAGTTGTAGGCGAAGAACTCGCCCTGAAAGGCGACGGCGGTGCGCGCCGTGCCGAGCGCGGCGCCCGCGCTGGCGCGGCCGACGATGTAGGTGTGCTGCCAGCCTTCGGGCTCGTTCCCGGCGCCGACGATCCGTAATCCGAGGTCCGAGAGGACCACGTGCAACGTCTCCAGCGGCCACGGCCGCTTGACCCACGGTTCGAGCCACAGCATGCCGTCGCGGATCGCTTCATTGCGCGGGTTTAGGGTGCGCACGACCAGCAGGCCGTCGGGTTCGAGCAGCGCCGCGCACGCACGCAGCATCGCGATGCCCTCCTCGCCGTCGCACGTCTCGATGACGTGCGAGAGGTGCACGCCGGCGAATCGCTCGTTCAGCGTAGCCAGACCGGTGCGCGCGTCGAGGACGAGCGCGGCGTGACCGCGCGCGCGCGCGTCGTCGACCATCTCCGGATCGCGATCGATCCCCAGGATGCGGCCCACGCCGCGCTCGCGCACCAAATCGAGAAAGACGCCGGTGCCGCAGCCGACGTCGAGCACCGACGCGCAGTCGCGAAAGACGTCCGCGAACGCGTGATGCCACGCGCGGCGGCCGGGCTCTTCATCCGCCGAGCGATGAAACGCCGAGAACCGCTGATGGCCGGGCGCCCGCTCGTTCGCGTCCACCGCCGCTACTGGGCTCGTGCAGCGGTGCGCTGCGCCTCAGACGTCGTCGACGGCGGGGTTTTCGGGCGGGGGCGGTCCGACGTCTTCGAGCGGGATCGATTCCTCGTCCAGCTCGTCGAGATCGTCGGGCTGCTCGATATCACGTTTCACAACTCCCCGTTTACCCACGTACCACGCCGGGGTATATCGCAGGGAATGTTCCGCATCCTCGCTTTCTTGCTCCTGTGCATTACAACGGGGACGGCCTGGGCCGCCGCGGAGAGCCCGCAGAAACTCACCGTCGACATCCGCGGCAGCGCACCTCGCATCGACGCGCTCGAGCGCTACATCGTGAACGAACCGGTGACGGTCCGCGTCGACGCCCCGTTCACCAAGTCGGCGAGCCTGGTAGGCGTCGCACCCGACGGCGGCAACGTTCGCGTCCCGCTGCAGCGCCTCGCCGACGGATCGTTCGCGGGGATGCTGACGTTCCCGGCCAGCGGGATCTGGTCGCTCGCGGTCGACGCCGGGAGTCAGGCGAAGACCTCGACCTTCTCCATCAGCGCGGGTGAGCGCGACTCGCACGCCGGCGCCGCGCTCATGCTGGCGCTTTCCTTGGCATCGATCGGGGGCGGACTCGGACTGATCACGATCGCGCGCAAAGTGAGCCCGCGGCCGGCGCATCCCGCCGCGGAAAGCTGATCGCCTAGGCTCCCGACCAGCAGCGGCGAACGCCCGCCGCATGACCTGTCCGAGCTGCCAGAATTTCGTCCCCGACGGTGCCAAGTTCTGCCCGAACTGCGGCGCGCCCGCGCCCCAGCCGGTCTCGGTCGGCGCGTACACCGAGCCCGTCGCCGAAGGCGGCAACCCCAAGGAGCCGATCCGCATCGGCGACCTGACGGTTCGCGTCGAGGGCGAGCTCGTTCCGGTCGTCGACGTCGAACTCGGCGCGCGCGGCACCGTGTATTTCGAGCACCACATCCTGCTCTGGAAGCAGCCGCAGGTGCGGCTCGGGTTCATGAACCTGCAGAACGCGGGCAAGCGGTTCTTCGCCGGACTGCAGATCTTCATCTCGACCGCGCAAGGTCCGGGAAACATTTCGTTTTCGCGCGAGGCGCCCGGTCAGATCGTCGCGCTCAAACTGCGCCCCGGCCAGGCCGTCGACGTGCGCGAGCATCAGTTCTTGCTCGCCACCGACACGGTCGCGTACGACTTCTACTGGCAGCAGGGCTTGGCGAACATCTTCTTCTCGCGCTCGGGATTGTTCATCGACCGGTTCACCGCACAGCAAGGCGAAGGTCTGCTGCTGCTGCACGGCTACGGCAACGTGTTCGAAAAAACGCTCGGACCGGGCGAACAGCTCGACGTGGAGCCGGGTGCGTGGCTGTGGAAAGACGCGAGCGTTTCGATGGACACCGTCAGCGTACTCCAGTCGGGCGGCGGCGGCGGGCTGATGGGCGCGCTCGGCGCGCTCGTCGGCGGCGCTTCGCTGATGATGAACCGCTTCACGGGTCCGGGCCGCTTGGGTCTACAGTCGATGACGTATCACGAACCGCAGGCTGAGGGCGCGCAGCGAACCGGCGGTCAGAACAACGTCGGCGGCGTCATCGGCTCGCTCTTCGGCAACAAGTTCTAGCGCTTCGTTCGGCGCCGCCGAACGTCAGTCGTCGGTCGCCTCGTTCGTGCCGGGACCATGGGCGAACTCACCTTCGGTGTGTCTGCGCGGGAAGGCTTCCTCGAGTTCGTCGATCATCCAGTCGGTGAGGCGCGTCTTGAGGTCGATGAGCCACGTCCTGCGTTCGTCTTTGGACAAACCCGCCTCGTCGATCGTGATGCGGCCCGAGCGCACGGCGTCGAGCAACGAGAGGTTCTCGTCGATCCACGCGCCGAGTTCGTCTTGTTCTTCGCCCTCGCCGGCTTCGAAGGCGAGTCGCGGTCTGCAGTCGGCGAGGGCCGCCGTCTTGGCGTCATCGTAGGCGAGCCGTATCGCACCGTGGGTGATGTTGTCGCGCTCGACGTCGGTACGAGCGGCGTCATCGTCGTCTTCTTCGCCTTCGGCGTTGCGTTGATGCGTCGTGACCGCCGTCTGGAGTTTTTCGATCTGCGCGGCAGCGTGCGCATCCGGCTCGGCGTCGAGTTTGTTCCCCTCGGCGTCGCGGTTTTCGCCGAGCAGCCGCAGCGTCCGTTCGACCGGCTTCAGTCGGTCGAACGTCGGCGCATCGGCGATCTCCGGGGGCCAGATCGTGTTCGTGCCGGAGACAGCAACCGTAGCCCCGCCGACGGTCACCGCGAGGGTGAACGTCGCGCCGCCCACCGTCGCGGCAGTCGTGAGCTGCGTCCACAGCGTCGTTTCGAACCACGGCGAGCACAAGTGGCAGATCTTCTCGTCGACCGAGAACGTCATCGCGACCGTTGAGCCCGCCCGCAAGGCGGCCAGAACGGTGCCGCTGACGTTCGCCCACGTGCGCTGCTCGGAGTGGGTCTGTCCGCCGACGCCACCGAGTCCCACGACGACGCCGGCCTGATGTGCGAGCGGACGTGCGGCGATCTTGTAATCGATGTCAGCCGTCGCGCGCTGCAGCGGCGGTCCGCCGATACGGTCCGGTGTCTGCACGTCGACGCTGACCACGAGATCGCGCAGATGGTGCGCGGCGTGCCGCAGCGGTTCCGGCGCGGCGGGCGCGGAGTGCTCGCTCTTCGGCGACGGCGCGGATGCGCTCGCTCGCCGAACGGCGACCCGCTCCATCGGTTGGCTAACTGACGTAAGAGACGTTGACGCTGAAGCCGCCTGCTTCGGCTTGACTCAGCACGCCCAAGACGGATTCGATCTCGGTGTCGATCGCGATCATGTCGCCGGCGCTGATGCCGACCGGACCGGCGTTCGCCCACAACAAGCGGCGCGCGGTCTGGAACGCGGCGCGCAAACGCTGCGGCGTCGCTTCG
>JAQBPL010000281.1 GCA_028287545.1 Vulcanimicrobiota bacterium
CGAGCGTCGACTTGAGCCGCTTGGCGAACGTCTCGGCGCGCGGCACGCCGCCGGCGTCAGGCGAGACGACGACGATCTTGTCGCCCTCGAGCTTTTTGTCTTTGAGGTAGTTGCACAGCGTCGGGGCGGCCATCAGGTTGTCGACTGGGATATCGAAGAAGCCCTGGATCTGCGCGGCGTGCAGGTCGAGCGTCACGATGCGCTCGGCACCGGCCCGTTCGATCATGTTCGCGACGAGCTTGGCCGAGATCGGCTCGCGGCCTTTCGTCTTCTTGTCTTGCTTCGCGTACCCGTAGTAGGGGATGACCGCGGTGATCCGGTTGGCGGACGCCCGGCGCAGCGCGTCGATGATGAGCAGCAGCTCCATCACCGAGTCGTTCACCGTGGCTCCGAACGGCGACCGGCAGAGCGACTGCACGACGAACACTTCCGCGCCGCGGACGTTCTCGCGAATCTCGATGCGACACTCGTCGTTCTTGAAGCGGTCGACGAGCGCGTTGCCCACGCGCGTCTGCATCCGCTTGGCGATCTCTTCCGCCAATTGGCGGTTGGAAGTCCCGCTGAACAACAGGGGCGGCTGGATCACTCGCTGGGCTCCTTCTGCCTCCGGAAGCGCCAAAGCGCACAAGGGAAGCGGCTGGGTCCTCTGCGTCATGCGGTCCCGCTTGTCCTGGCTCTGCCGCAATCGGTGCCGTCTAAAGCCGGAGAATATCCATGCCGTCGAAGGCGATTTCCGCGCCGGCCGCGAGCACCGCGCGCGCTTGCGGCGACGCTGGATCGAGCACGGGGTTGGAGTTGTTCAGGTGGACGTAGATGCGCCGGTTGCGCCGATCGGCAATCGCCCTGAGGCTTCCGCTCGCGCCCTCGAGCGGGAGATGGCCCAGACCTCGCGCCGTCTTTTCGCCGAGCCCCGCGTCTCGCATCTCGTCCTCGGACCAAAACGAGCCGTCGAGCAGCACGACGTCGGCGGCGTCGATCGCCGCGGCGAGCTCCGGGTCGATCGCCGCGAAGACCGGCGCGAACAGGATCGATCGCCCGCTGGTCGTCGATTCGACGCGGAAGGCGAGCACGGCGCCGCGCGCCTGATCGCGTCCGGCGAAGCCCGGGGTGAGCCCCGGCACCGGAAACGGGGTGACGCGCAGCGCCCCGCCGTCGAGCGCGAACGGTTCGGTCAGCACGGAATGCCAGCGGTGCGGCGGGCGGGCGAACGCGGCAAAGGCGGGCTGCGCCGTCGCGATCGTCCGCACGATCTCGCTCGAATAGACCTCAAACCCTCGCGGGTGGGACTGGCGCACCACCGCGAGGCCGCCGAGGTGATCGACGTTGGCGTCGGTCAGCAGCATCCCCGCGATCGGCGTGCCGCGGCGCTCGCGCGGCTGCAGCGGCGGGAACGCTTCGATCTGTGCCGCGACGTCGGGCGAGACGTTGACCAGCCACCATGCATCCCCGTCGGCGGAAAGAGCAAACGACGATTGGCTCCGCGGCGGTGCGTCGCCTCGTCGGGCCGCGGCACAGTTCACGCAGCTGCAATTCCACTGCGGAACGCCGCCACCGGCGGCCGAACCGAGGACGCGAACGATCACACAGGCTGCTTCATGCGGCGGGGGACGAGCGGCGCACCGCCGTCGACGCCGAGCGCGGCGATGACCCGTTCGTGTTCGGGGCTGAGATCGCACACCGGATCGGTCGCACCGGCGTCTCCGGTCAGCAGAAACGCCTGACACCGGCACCCGCCAAAGTCGATCTCGCGACGGTCGCACGATCGGCACGGTTCCGGCATCCACGCCGTCCCGCGATACGTGACGAAGGCCTCGGAGGATTCCCAGATCTCGGCCAGCGGCCGGTCTTGGACGCGCTCGAAACGCAGCGTTCGAATCGCCGCCGCGGCCGGGCACGGCAGGACGCGTCCGTCCGGGGTGACGGTGAGAAACGCCTGCCCCCAACCGTTCATGCACGCCTTCGGACGATCGCCGAAATAGTCGGGCAGCACGTACGCGATCTGCATCCGTCCGGCCAAACGCGCGCGCGCCGCGGCGACGACATCGAGCGCGCGCTCGATCTGTTCGCGCGTCGGGAGCAGCGCGGCGCGGTTGCGATACGCCCACCCGTAGAACTGCACGTTGGCTAGCTCGAGCTTCGCGATCCCGTGGCGCTCGGCGAACGCGATCACGTCGGCGATCGCGTCGTGGTTCCCGCGATGGAGGACGCAGTTGAGCGTCAGCGCGACGTTGCGGCGCATGACGCGCTCGATCGCGCGCTCTTTCTTCTCGTGTACGCGGGTGCCGGCGATCTGGTCGGCGAGCGCTTCCGTCGGCGCCTGGATGCTGATCTGGACGTGCTCGAGGCCCGCCGCGAGCAGCTCGTCGAGGCGCGCGTCGTCGAGAAAGGTTCCTTGCGTGATGAGGTTCGTGTAGAGACCGGCACGCGACGCTGCGGAGACGATCTCGGGGAGGTCGCGGCGCAGCGTCGGTTCGCCGCCGGAGAGTCCGACGTGCAGGATCCCCATCGCGGCCGCCTCGGCGACGACGCGCAACCAGGTCTGGGTCGGAAGCTCATCGCGGTACGAGTCCAGATCGAGCGGGTTGTAACAGTACGGACACTGCAGGTTGCAGCGGTACGTGAGCTCGCACAACAACGACGTCGCGCGCGGCGCGTTCACCGGTCGACGTACCCGCGGCGCGAGAGGCGCTCGATGAGATCGTCGACGTCGCGGGACGCATCCTCCCGGGCAACCGCGTAGCGCGCGCACAGCGCGTCGACGATCGCCGTGAGCGTGCGCGTGCCGTCCACGAGTTCGAGGGTCGCGGCGGCGGAATCGTTCAAGCGCACGATCCCCTCCGGCACGAGCAGCATCGCGGACCCGTCGAGATCCCGGCGAAACCGCACGCCGCGCGACATGCGCGGCACCGCCGTTTCCGTCATCGGAAAAAGCCGCTCTGGAGCGCCGTCGCGTCGAGCAGACCCCACAGGACGTCGCATTTGAACGCCAGCGCGGCGACGCAGGCGTCCTGTTGCTCCGGAGTCACGGCGCCGTCGACGACCCATCCCAGTGCCTGGTCGGCGTCGCGGCGCGCGAGCGGTATGCGGTCTTCGAAATACGCCAAGCCCGCGCGGTCGATCCATGGATAGTGCTCGACGATCGCGATGACGCGGCGGCCCATCACGACCGGGCCGAACAACTCGGTCAACGACGAGGCGACCGCCTCGAGCCACGGCCGTTCGCGCGCGAAGTTCACGTACGCGTCGACCGCGAACCGCGCTCCGGGCGCGACCAGCGCCTCCGAGAGGACGTCGTCGTCGCGCAGTCCCACGGCGCGCGCGAGGGCGAGCCACTTCGACGTTCCGCCTTCGTTGCCGGTCGTGCCGTCGTGATCGATGATGCGCGTGATCCACGCGCGGCGGTGCTCCCGGCTCGGCAGACGCGCCAATACGAACGCGTCTTTCACCGGGATCATCTTCTGATAGTAGTACCGGTTCGCGACCCAGGCACGAACCTGATCGACGTTCAGCTCACCGGCGACGAGCGCGCGATGGAACGGATGGTGGTCGTGGTACCGGTCGCCGAGCGCGCGAAGGCGTTCGACGAGCGGCATACCGGTCGCTGTCGTCATGCCAAGAAGCAAAGAGGCACCGTGCAGTCCGCCGCGGCGCCTCCTCTAGTCATGGGTCCAGGCGATTAGAAGCGGTCCTGGTCCCAGTCGTTGACATACGCGGTGACTTCGAAGCCGGAACTGGTTTCCTCGAAATCCGGGCGGCTCCAGGTCTCTTGCTTGTCCATGAGCTCTCCACGCGGGCGAGAATGATAATTGTTTTCTCCCGCATCGGGCAGGAGGGGTCCTTCCTCTCCTACGCCGTCGCGGGCGAAAAGGTTCGTCACCGGAAGCGCGGAGCGCATCCCACCTCCGGCCGTTCCGCGTTATACCGAAAAGATGCCGAAATTCGAGCTCGTTTCGTCGTACCCGCTAGCAGGCGACCAGCCGAAAGCCACGAGCGCCCTCGCCGAAGGCGTCCTGCGCGGCGATCGTGCGCAGACGCTCCTTGGGGTCACCGGGTCCGGCAAGACGATGGCGATGGCCCGCGTGGTCGAGCTCGTCCAGAAGCCGACCCTGGTGTTGTGTCACAACAAGACGCTCGCGGCCCAGCTGTGCGCCGAGTTTCGGGACTTCTTCCCGAACAACGCGGTCGAGTATTTCGTCTCGTACTTCGACTACTATCAGCCCGAAGCGTACATCGCCCACACCGATACGTACATCGCCAAGGACTCCTCGATCAACGACGAGATCGAACGCCTGCGGCATTCGGCGACGCAGTCGCTGCTGACGCGGCCCGATACGCTGATCGTGGCTTCGGTCTCGTGCATCTACGGGCTCGGCTCGCCGGCCGACTACATGGAGATGGCCGCCGACATCAAGGTCGGCGAGACGATCGACCGCGACGATTTCCTACGCAAACTGATCGGCATGCAGTACCGCCGCAACGACTTGAACCTCGTGCGCGGCACGTTCCGCGTGCGCGGAGATACGCTGGAGTTCGTGGGGGTCGACGAAGAGCTCGTCCACCGCATCGAATTCTTCGGCGACGAGATCACCGCGATCAACGTCGTCAACCAGCTCACCGGCGAGTACGTCACCTCGAAGGACGAGCTGAAGATCTTCCCGGCCAAACACTACATCACGCCGGACGAGAAGCTCCGCCGCGCGATCGTCTCGATCGAGAACGAGCTCGAAGACCGCCTCAAGTTCTTCAAGGACAACGGGAAGCTGCTCGAGGCGCAGCGCCTCGAACAGCGCACCCGCTACGATCTGGACATGCTGCGCGAGGTCGGCTACTGCAACGGGGTCGAGAACTACTCGGGACCGCTTTCCGGCCGCGAATCGGGCTCGACGCCGTGGACGCTGCTCGACTTTCTGCCGAAGGACTGGCTGCTGCTGGTCGACGAGTCGCACGTCTCGCTGCCGCAGGTGCACGGCATGCACGGCGGAGACCGCTCGCGCAAGCTCTCGCTGGTGGAACACGGCTTCCGCCTGCCCTCGGCGCTCGACAACCGTCCGCTCACGTTCGACGAGTTCCAAGCGCACCTCAACCAGGTCATCTACGTCTCGGCGACGCCGGCGACGTACGAGATCGGCAAATCGAG
>JAQBPL010000335.1 GCA_028287545.1 Vulcanimicrobiota bacterium
GCGAGTCGTAGGGGCGATCGAAATTCGCCGCCATCTCGAGCTCGTCGAGCGCTTTGTTCGCGCGCACGATCGTCGCGTCGGCTTCGGCTTCGGCGCCTTCTTCGTCGCCCAGGACCTCGATGATCTCGGCGGCGTCGCCGAGCGCCGCATCGACCGCATCGACCGCGTCGAGGTCGCCGCGCAGGTCCGCGATGCGCTTCATCACGCCGCGCGCCTGCTCGGGATCGCCCCAGAAATCGTCAGCGCGCGAGCGCGCTTCGAGCTCGGCTACGGAACGGCGTTTGCCTGCATCGTCAAAGCCGCACCTTGAGGGTGTTCATGCGCTCGCGGGCACGGTCGATGGCGGTGGTTTGGGCGTCGGACACGGCCATCAGCGTTCTCCGACCGCCCCGCCCACCCTACCGGAGCCGGTGCGGGATCGCTCCGCCGGCCCGAGCGGCCGAGCAGGCGAACCCGAAGAAGCACCCGGGAGCGCTACGCGAGCACCGCTCGAAGCGCGTAGTGATACGCGAACGCGCCGCGCCCGACGACGGCGAAGCCGGCCTCGGCGAGCCGGCGTTCCGCCTCGCTCGGACTGTAGACGTGGTCGCTGGGGGGACCGAACGGGCGCTCGACGTCCGCGTTCCAGTCGACGAACAACGCCGCTCCGCTCGGCGCGAGCAGCCCCCGCAATTCACCCAGCGCGTCGTCGCCCAACTCGTGCAGGACGTTGAGTGCGAGGATGCGCTCGACGCGGCCGCCGAGCGCGCCGAGTGCAGGCGGCGCGATGGCGGCGACGTTCTGAACGTCGGCTCGTGCAAGCGCCGCATGCAGGCGTTCGAGCATCGCGGGCTGCTCGTCGAGCGCCAGGATGCGCAGATCGGGACGCAACCGGGCGAGTTCCACTGCATAGAGGCCCGTTCCGGCACCGAAATCCAGCAGCGTCGAGGACGGCGGCGGAGCGAGCGCGTCGAGGAGCGCCGCCGGCGGGACGTAGTCGAAGCGCCCGGTGTCGTCGAGGATCGCCGCTCGCGCGGGGTCGAAGCGGTCGGGCTGTTTGGCGCCGGAACGATCGTGGCCCATCACGCACGGCGATTGGGTACCGCAGCCGCCGGGGCCTCGTCGGTGAAACCGAACGAACGTCCGGGATGTGCTAGACGAAGTTCATCGTGAAGACGACGGAATCCGCGTAGTTGCCGCCGGCGACGTCTTGATTGCCGTCGACCTGCAGGCTCCCCGTCCCGTTGTAGACCGTGCCGTTGACCGGCGCGAACGGCCCCCAGACGCGACTCGTGCTGCTCCCGTCGCCCCACACGTTGGCCGAACTGTGCGGCGTCACCGAATAGCCGGGCGGATAGAGCCAATAGTTCAGCCTGTCCGCGCCGCTCGCTCTCATGTTGCGCCGCTCGAAGGTCGCGCCGCTCGAATTCGCGCCGATCGACGCGCTGATCGAGAGGTTCGTCGCCGACGTTCCAGGATCGCACGTATACGAAAGCCCGAACGTGACCGTGACGGACGAGTTCAAGATCGTCGGATCGTAGTTCCCGACGTTGACCGTGGCCGGCAGCGTCATCGAGCAACTCGCGGCTGCGTCAGCACCGGCGCCGCACGCGGCGACGGCGAACGCAGCCGCGGCGGCGCTCAAGAACGCGCGCACGTGAACTCACCGACGTTCTGTTCGATCCCCGCCCTGCGGGGGATCTCCATCGTAAACCGGCATTCACCGCCGCCGTAGCGGATGACGGCCGCGTGACTCCCCGCCGCAACGTCTTCGAAATAGAAGCGTCCGTCGCGATCGAGCTCCGAGGTGACGTCTTTCTCGCCCGACCGCAGGGTGAGCTGCCCGAACGCGGGGGTCGTTCTTCCGCCGACACCGGAGAGGATGACGGTTCCGATGATCGCGGTCACGACGGCGGCCGAGAACTGCGCGAGCGCTCCGTGCCGGGACGCCACGATGACGTGCCGATCCGTATTCGAAAGATCCAGATTCACCGGCCCATCGTCGCGGTCGATGCTGATGCGCTGCGCGGAATAGCTCGGCAGATTCGAGACCACCAGCATGCCGCTGCGATCGGTCATCCCGACCTCTTGATTGTCGAGCAGGACCCGCACTTGCGCTCCGCCGACGACGTTCACGATCGCGAAGCTGTCCGAGATCGGCTGCGCGAGGTGCATGTACGGCCCCGCGAACGCGATGGCTCCGCCCACCGCGACGTTGCCGGTGAGCCTGCCTCCGCGCGCGACGTCGAAGTCCACGGCGACGTTCCCGACGGGAGAGAGCGTCGTGAACCGTCCGCTCGAGACGGTCGGGCCCGACGCATAACTCGTCACGTCGTATCCCGTTCCCCCGCTCGGCGGCGCGGCACGTTCCAATTCGACCGCGCGCCGAAGCGCCGAACCGTCATTCTGCAGCGAAGCATTGAGGGTCGGAACGGACGAGCTTCGCGGGGCGGATCGAAACAGGAAGACGCCGAGATCGTGATGCGTTCCGACGGGCGTCGCCGAGGTCCCCGCCGTGACCAGCAGCGACATTCCGCCGGGAAGCGATACGGCTTCCTGCAGCGAGATCTGCCGGCTGGACCCTCCCATCAGCGAATGGCTTGCGCTGTAAGAGATCGCGCTCGTAAAGGACCCGCGGAACGGACGCATCGCGAGGCTCACGCGCCCCTCGCTGGTCGTGCGATCCGTGAATCCGCGCTCGCCGAAGCTTGTGTACGCCGGCGTCGCCGCGCGAAGCGCCGCAGTCACCCAAAGGCTTCGCGTGCCGGCGTAGTACCCCACGCTGCCGGCCAGTCCCGATGCGCCGTGATCGCGGCTCTCGGCGACGTTCACGTCCCACGTCCCGAGCCTCCCGGCATGGCTGACGACGGCGCCGAGGTTTTCGAAGCCGCTCGCGAATTCGGCATGCGCTCCGACCGTCGTCGACTGAGTGAGACCGAGCCGGTACCGTCCCAGCGCCACGAAATTCCCTGAGGGCGTCCCGGAAGCGAGCGCATTGCGCGAAGTGCCGGCCGAGAAGGAGTAGTCGGTCGCGCCCTTGTTCAGAACAGACGCAGCACCGTAGTAGCGCGTCGAAAGCGACTGCGTGCGCCCGAACGCATCGCGCAGCACGATCGTCGCGTTCGTGACGCCGGTCGCGCCCGGGAAGTTGCTGAAATCGACGGTCCCCGGCGCGACCTCGACGGTGCGGATGAGCTGCCCATTGACATAGACGTCGGCGATCGATGGGGTCAACACGGTACCGCGAAGCGTCGGCGACAAATACGCCTGACCGTTCGGATCGATGTCGGACGCGCGCGCGACGCTCACACCGGTGATCGTCAGCGCGGAGCCGAGCTCTCCCGAGTCGGCGACGACGTCGCCGATCATCGTCCGTCGGCGTGCGATCCCGTTCGTCCAGGTGAGATTGGTCAGACTGCGGTGGAAGCCGCGCGCGTCGAACGTGCCGGCGGAGAACAACGTCTTGCTCGCATCGGACACCGTGAGTTCCTCGGCGCCCGACAGGCCCGCGGAGCCCGCCTGGAAACTGTAATTGAGATAGCCGGATTTCGGCGCCAGGGCTTTGCGAGTCACGTCTCCGGCGGAAGCGAAACTGATGGTCGATCCGCGGGCCAGCGATGCCGCGACCGCTGCGTCGAGCCGCAGGGTCGGTCCGTTCAGATCGAACACCGCGACGATCTCGGGAGCCAAGTCGGCGACGTTCACGTAGCGGCCGGCGTCGCCAGCGTCAAAGCGCGGCGGCAGCACGAGCCCACTTGCGCGCAAGCCGGCGAGCGATGCGTACACGCCGTCGGATTTCACGAGCACGATCTGTTCGGCGCGCTGCTCGCCGTTCACGATGATGGTGGCGAAGGTGCGCTGGGCCGCCTGCGCTATCGCCGGCGGGCTCGAGGGCACTTCCGTTGCACCGCTCCGCGCCGGGCCGCAGAGGATGACGGCGACGGCCGATGCGGCCGCCCGCCTCGTCCACGAAACGTTCACGCCTCGATCAACCGCAGGAATGTTCAGGGGTCACGGTACGGTCGAACTTCGCGTTCCCCGCATCGACGACGATCGAGACCGTTTTGATTGCCGAGCAGCTGCCGTGCGGAATCGGCATGACGAAGTCATGCTGCGTGTTCGCCAGCACGAACCAGGCCGAGTTCTCGGTCGACATGACGGTCTCCGAGTCGCCGCGCGCCAGCACGCGCATCGCCTTCGCGACGAAGTGGACGTTGCCGGTGTTGCGCACGATGAAGCGGAGGTTGTCCCGGTCGACGACGACGTCCGTGATGGTGCCTGACGATACCGGCTTCTGCGGAGCGAGGTAGATCGGGATGCTGAAGCTTGCGGTAAAGCCGAGTCCCGCGGTTTCCGGAACCAGCACGCTCCGCAAGGGCGGCAGCTCGCTCACGACGATCCGGTACGTTTTCTCCGTGATGTCGGCCGCTGTCGTGCTGCCGATCCGAATCCGTTGCGAGTGCAGGCTGTCGATCGTAAAGGAGCCTGGAAAGAAGACGACGTCGTTCGTCGGTGAGAGCACGACGGGGGCCTCTGCGGTCTGATCCCACCGGTATGCGGAAGCGCTGTAGCGTTGCGACACCGGTGACGTGTTGGTGATCGTGACGTACGTGCTGGACGCTCCCGTCGCCAACGTCAGTCGCGTCGGTGCGACGGACGACCCGTTTGCCGACGCGACGGCCGGCAGCAGGACGAGGGCGGACAGCGCGGCGAGGCGGTTGATGATCGAGCGGAACATGGTAACTCTCAATTTGCAGACCTGGGATTTGAAAAAGAAGGTGCGATCGGACGGACGCATCACGCCCACCCGGTCGCACCTCCGCCAAGCGTTAGGAGTAGGTGACCGTGATGCCAACAGTGTCGGTGTAGGTGCCGGCGATCACGTTCGGTCCGGGCGGTGCTCTGACGTACGCCGTAAAGACCGCCGGGGCAACGACGGCCGTGTACGTCGCGAGGGCCGGCCACGCGGCATCCGTCCACGCGGTCGCAAACGTGGCGTCCTGGAACACGCCGTAACCGATGTCGGCCGTGCCGGCTCCGCGCATCTGGCGAACCCCCGCGACCATGAAGAGACCGTTGTCGAGTCCAACCGACGAGACGGCGGCACCCTGCGTGCAGGTTACCGTGATGGTGGAGCTCGCCGTGCTGGCAGCCGTGAACGTCCACTGGCCGAGGTCGGCGGTCGTCGCACTCGTCGTACAAGAGGCGACGACGCCGGTGGTGACGGTCATCGTGCCGCTCGACGTGAGCGCGTCGGCACCGAGCGGCGTAACGAGAACGGAGCCGAGGGCGAGCGCAGCGAGCGCTGCCGGGATGCTAAGACGTTTAAACATGTAATCCTTTACGGTTGGTGGACGGACACGCTCCGTCTACGACCTTGCCGCTGCGCGGTTGCCGCGAGCGGTAGAATGCTTCAGGTGAAATTCACGGTGATGGTGACGGTGTCGGCGTACGATCCGCTCGGGACGTTGACCCCGGCTGCGATTTTCGCGCACTTCGTCCCGCCGATGGCCGTCAGAACGCTCGTCGACGTCACGTTTTGAAATGCGGCCGGCGTCGCCGCGCCCGCCCAGAGGGTCGCCGCCGAGGCACAATCGCTCGTATACAGCGCGTAGGGCAAGGAATGTCCCGCGCCGTCGGACATGGTGCGCGACGACGCTAGGTAGTTCAACCCGTTGTCGAGCGTGACGCTGCTGATGATGACGCTCTTCGTGCAATGCAGCGTCGGGGCGAAGGCGACCGCAGCGGGGACGGCCATCTGATACGTGCCGAAGCTGACGTTCCAGACCAACGGGTCGACCCGGCAGTCGTCGAGCACCGTCGCCGCGATCGTCGACATCGTCGACTGCGGACTCGTACCGGCGCCGGCGAACGCGCCGAGCGACGAAAACATCGCTGCGAGAGAGAGACCGGCTGCTCGGGGATTCAGCATGAGCAGACGATACCTGGACGAGGTAACCGTACGGGCGGTGCGGGTGTCGCGCCGGTGTCCTCACGGTAACGTCCGCGAGGCAAGCGCACGACACCGTGGCCCCTGACAAAAGAAGCGGCGGCCTCTTGGCCGCCGCTTCTTCCTCTTTCGTCGAGTACCGATTCGCGAGCTAGGCGGCTGCTCCGTGGCAGCGTTTGTATTTCTTGCCGCTGCCGCACGGGCAGAGGTCGTTGCGGCCCACCTTGTCGGCCGCGCTCTGCTTCGGTTTCGCCGGCTCGCCTTCGCCGAGGTTCGTGCGCAGGTTGCTGGCTTCGTATTTCGGCGCCGGCCCGAGCAGACGTTCCGCGGTCGCTTGATCCATGCGCGGATGCGCCAGCGGCTCGGCTGAAGACGCGACCGGCTGCGGCGCGATGCTGCCGCTCGGCAGCGGCGCGAACTGCGGCATCGCGTACCCGTCGCCGGCCTGCAGCGGCGCGCCGTTCGCATCGACCGGATAGCCGCCCTCGCCGCCCTCTTCCGGCGGACCGACCTCGATCCGCATCGAGAACACGGCCTTGATCGCTTCGTCGGCGATGTTGTTCTTGAGATCCTCGAAGATCTCGTAGGCTTCTTTTTCGTACTCGACGCGCGGGTCTTTTTGGCCGTACCCGCGCAGGCCGATCCCGCTCTTGAGCGTGTCCATGATGTAGAGATGATCGACCCACAAACGGTCGATGATCGGCAGCATGATGTACTGCGCTTCGATCATGCGCATGAGCTCGGCGCCGACTTCGAGTTCCTTCGCCTCGTACGCCGCGAGCGCGATCTCGAAGAGCCGCGCTTTCATCCCCTCGCGGTCGAGCTTCTCGAGCTCCTCGACCGTGATCTTGTCCTTGACCGGAGCGCTCTGCTCCATCTCGTCGATGATCGCTTGGAGATCCCACTCGGAGGGATGCTCTTCTTCGGGTGCGCCGGTGTCGACGGCGTAGCCGGCCTTGCGGCGCAGCGTGTCGACGAAGAACTCGCGCAGGCTCTGCCCTTCGAGCACCCGGCGGCGCTCGCCGTAGATGATCTCGCGCTGCTTGTTCATCACGTCGTCGTATTCGAGGACGGACTTGCGGATCTCGTAGTTGTGGTTCTCGACCTTCGACTGCGCGTTCTCGATCGAGCGCGAGAGGATGCCGGCTTCGATCGGCGTCTCGTCGGTGAACTTGACGAAGTCCATCATCTTCTGGAGCCGCTCTTGCCCGAACAGCCGCATCAGCTCGTCTTCGAGCGCGATGTAGAAGCGCGTCGTCCCGGGATCGCCCTGACGGCCGGCGCGGCCGCGCAGCTGGTTGTCGATGCGGCGCGACTCGTGCCGCTCGGTGCCGATGATGTGCAGGCCGCCCGCCTCGGGAACACCCTCACCCAGCTTGATGTCGACGCCGCGGCCGGCCATGTTCGTCGCGATCGTCACGGTGCCGGGGATGCCGGCGTCCTTGATGATCTGCGCTTCCTGCTCGTGATACTTCGCGTTGAGGACTTGGCACTCGATGC
>JAQBPL010000327.1 GCA_028287545.1 Vulcanimicrobiota bacterium
GACGACGTCGGAGCAGAGTTATCGCGACGCGCGAAGCCAACGGACTGAGGTCGCTCGCGGGGATCGGCCCCGAAACGGCCGCGAAGTTCGCGGAACTCGACGTCACGACGCCGGCCGCGCTGCTGGCTTACATCCCGCGGGCGTACCGGGACTGGCGCACGCCCACGCCGATCGGCAGCCTGCGCGAAGCCGACGGTGAGACGATCGTCGTCGGCCGCGTCGTGCACGTCAAAGAACGCAAAGGCCGGCTGGCGCTGATCACGGTAGTGCTCGCCGACGACACAGGCCGCGTCGAAGCGAAGCTGTTCGGGCGCGCGTTCTTGTTCGGCAAACTCGCGGCAGGCGACCGGCTCTTCGTTGCGGGCCGCGTCACGCGAGCGGGACTGCTGCCGGAGCTCAACGTCACCGCGCACCGCATCCTCCGCGAAGGCGAAGTCTTCGAAGGCGAGATCGTCCCGGTGTACGGCGCGACGAAGGACTTGCCGACCAAAACGATCCGCACGGTGATCGCGAAAAACCTCGACCGCCTGATCGCCGAGCGCCACGACGTGCTGCCGCCGGCGCTGGTGCGGCGGTACGATCTTCCGCCGCTGAGGACGGCGTGGCGCGAAGTGCACGTGCCGCGCGATCTCGACGCGGTCGCGCGTGCCCGCGAGCGGATCGTGTTCGACGAGTTCTTCGCGATCGCGCTCGCCGCGGCGGTGAAGCGAGCGCGCCGCGAGGCAGCCGGCGGAGCGCGCGCGATGACGGTCCCCTCCGGCTTTTGGGATGCCTTCACGGCGCAGCTGCCGTTCGCGCCGACCGCCGCGCAGGCGCGCGTGGTGGCCGAGATTTGGCGCGACATGAGCCGCACCGCCCCGATGAACCGCCTGCTGCAGGGCGACGTCGGCAGCGGCAAGACGCTCGTCGCCGCCGCCGCGATCGTGCTCGCGCATGCGAGCGGCGCGCAGTCGGCATTGATGGCGCCGACCGAGATCCTCGCCGCGCAGCACGCGGCGAAGCTCGCGCCGCTGCTGCTGCCGTTCGGCGTCACGGTGGAGGCGGTGTTCGGCTCGCTCGGCGCGCGCGAACGCCGGCGCGCCGAGGACCGCATCGCTTCGGGTGAGGCGGCGCTTGCGGTCGGGACGCACGCCTTGCTCACCGAAAGCGTAACGTTCCGCGAACTGGGCCTGGTCGTCATCGACGAGCAGCACCGCTTCGGCGTGGCGCAGCGCGCGCGCTTGCGCGCGAAGAGCGGAACGCCGCACACGCTCTCGATGACCGCCACGCCGATCCCGCGCTCGCTCGCGCAGACGCGGTTCGCCGACATGGACTCGTCGATCCTCGACGAGTTGCCGCCGGGCCGCACGCCGATCCGGACGTTCGTGCTGCGCGAGAGCTACAAAGAGCTCGCGTACGATTTCGTGCGCCGCAACGTCGAGCTCGGGCGGCAGGTCTACGTCGTCGCGCCGGCGATCGACGCGACGGAGACCGCGCTCACCGGCGCGCTCGCCGAGGCGGAGGATCTCCGTACGCGCGTCTTTCCGGATCTGCGCGTCGACGTGCTGCACGGCAAGATGCCGGGCCGCGACAAGGATGCTGCGATGGACCGTTTCAAGCGCGGCGAGACCGACGTGCTCGTCGCGACGACCGTGGTGGAGGTCGGTGTCGACGTCCCGAACGCGTCGGTGATGATCGTCCTGGATGCGAACCGCTACGGCCTGGCGCAGCTCCATCAGCTCCGCGGCCGCGTCGGGCGCGGCGTCGCCGAATCGTTCTGCATCCTGATCGCGCCCGACGACGCCGGCGAGATCGAACGGCTCGACGTGCTGGAGCGAACGACCGACGGCTTCGAGATCGCCGAAGCGGATCTGCGCATCCGCAAGGCAGGACAGCTCGCCGGGACGCAGCAGGCGGGCGACATGGCGCTCATCGGCGACATCGTCGACGATTTCCGCATCTACGAGCAGGCGAAGACCGCCGCGGACGAAATCGTGCGCGCCGATCCCGATCTGCGCGAGCCGGAGCACGCGCCGCTGCTCGCGCTCCTGAGCGAGAGCGCCTCCGCACGCGCGCTGTTGGTGACGGCGTGAACCCTGCGCCGGAGATCGGCATCGGCTTCGACTTCGATCACACACTCGGCGTCGACAACGCGCTCGAACGCAAAGCGTTCTACGCGTTTGCGGACGAGCTCGGCTGCCCGCTCGATCCGCACGACGGCGTGTGGCCTACGCGCATCGAGGAACTCCTGACGCCGTTTCGGGCCGGTGAGATCTCGCTCGAGCAGATGGTCGCGCGCTTCGGTGATGCGCTTGCGGTGCGCCATGCCGATCCCGAGCGTTGGCGCGCGCTGTGCTACGCACTCGTCGATCCTTTGGTCCGTCCGATCGACGGCGCCCGCGAGCTTCTCGACGGGTTGCGCGCGCGGGGCATACCGCTGGCGATCCTGACCAACGGGTGGTCGCCGCTGCAGCAGAAGAAGGTCGAGCGCGCCCTTGGCCCCGGCGCTGTCGAGGAGATCCTGGTCAGCGACCAGATCGGCGCCGTGAAGCCGGCCCCGGCTGCGTTCGCCGCCCTGATCGACGCGCTCGGCGTCCCGGCGGAGCGGGCATGGTACGTCGGGGACAATGCGCGCGGCGACATCGGCGGCGCGCTCGCCGCGGGCCTGCGGGCCGTCTGGTTCGATTGGGAAGGTCAGACGTATCCGCCGGACCTCCCGCCGCCGACGCTGCGGATCGGCGCGTTGCGGGAGCTGGAGACGCTGGCCCAGAACACCATCGCCCCATAACTCATATGGGGACGCTCACGATCACCGGTGGAACGCTCCGCAGCCGGCGGGTACCGATTCCTTCGGGCCGCGC